>CAKOFP010000099.1 GCA_933226995.1 Candidatus Nitrosopolaris rasttigaisensis
AGACCAAGGAGGTATCGTTTATTACTCTTAGAAAATAATCTAATGAAAAAATGTCACCATAATTAAACTAAGAAAATAAACTATAGCCACAGCCTTTATCGTTTTGCCAAGTACCATCGCAACTGTGAATTTGGTTAAATCGTACTTTTTTATTCCTGCTATTATCGGAATCACGTCCCCGCCTACGGGGATCCAAGGCGATATGAAGATCAACAACCATCCGTATTTCGCTAGCAACGCGTAACTCCTTTGGTTTCTCCTGTCGTCAAGCCTTGTTATCTTTCTTATCCGATGGGATAAATTGTAGCCAGTATAACCTAGGAAGTAAGCTATAAATCCTCCAATTATTGATCCGACCGTCAAGACGACAAAAATTCTCATCTCGTTTTCTCTTGCGGCGAGTAAGGCTGCTGTCGTGAGTTCGGTTGGGATAGGAATAAATGAGGAGAGCATACCGTTGAAGAAAAGACCTACGAGTCCGTACTTCGTGAAGAAGTTGCCGATGGAAGGTGGGATTAAAAACAGTGCAAAGGTTATCATGATGTGTCTCTCTGGACGCTCATAATATTTGCTTGTTCAAAATGAGACTGCGCGCACCCATCCAATCTAATACGTATCATTGATCCTGAGAATCCCACCAGCAGGAAGATGATGGGGATTAGTCTTGTTTCTAATGGAGGGCTGTCGCGGTCCGTTAAAGAGAAATCGAAGAATAGAAAGTGAGAAATGAAACAAAAAACCCCTTTTGTACCGACACTAGTGAATCGTCGTCGACATAATCTAACGTCTAGCCGGTTTTCATGCATATACAGACCTACGGCATTTTTTGGGTATATACTAGCGTAACAGATGATCCACATAATATATACTCGACGCATACGATAAGCGTTAGGCTTAGATCTCTTGGAGAAGGAGAGGAAGGAGAGGACCCTGGACAGGTCATATGCCTTAGGTGATGCTTATTCTGAATGATTATGCACACCGCTTCAGGAGATATTGAATAGGACAAAGTTTGCAAATACTTATACATATATGCTGAAAAATATACATCAGAGTTTAGGAATCGAGCAAATGACAAGCAATAACGTGGAGGATCGCCAAGATACGACCAGAGTAACGATCTCAATAGTAACATAGTTGGGGTGGACTCATTTCATGGCTGTTCAGAACAAACAACCGGTGGCGACGGAAAAATTCAGGGAAATGGACAAGAAGCGTTGGTTAGTAAGGTATTTGGTCCTTGCTAGCATTGCCATTATTCTCGGAATAAAACTCTACTTATTAATCTATGTAGTAGATTTTACAGTTGGTTTCTACAGCTTTCTTACCTCATTTGTCTTGTTTAATATATTTTTTCTCTCCTGGGTGAAATACCGCGATCCCTTTATTAGGGCCAAGGATGTCATCATCCCCGAAGATCGAAAACCTTTCGTATCAATTATAGTTCCGGTAAAAAATGAAGAAGGCAACATCAGGAACTGTGTTCAATCTTGTCTTAATTCGTCTTACACTAATAAGGAAGTCATCATTGTTAATGATGGGAGCACTGATGGGACAACTGCAATCTTGGATGAGATGAGAAAAGAGGTTGGTCCAGGGCCCAAACTTCAGATAATTCATCTCTCAAAAAGCGTAGGTAAAAAGGTTGCTATTGAAGCCGGATCCCAGATCGCTAAAGGTGATATTTATGTCATGATGGACAGTGATTGCGATCTTGCCAGCGATGCCGTCGAAAACGCCGTAAAAATATTCTATTCTGATCGCAGAATCGGCGCAGTGACAGGTCATGCGAGAGTGAGAGGAGCGGCCGAAGGAAACACCTTGCTCAAGATTGAAGATGTATGGTTCGACGGACAGTTTAGGATGCTAAAGGGAATGGAAACATCGTTCTCGTCTCTTACCTGTTGTTCTGGCGCACTGTCGATTTATAGAAGAGAGGCTGTACACCAATACCTACACGCGTGGGCTCATGATCATTTCCTTGGTATCGAGAATTTTAAATTTGCAACCGACAGACGGCTGACAGCGTATGTTCTGGGCGCTAAGCCCGAGGATGTATTGGAGGCTGGGATGAGGGATACCGGAGAACAAGATAGCAATAAAATCACTATTGATAATAATATCCCCATACTACAGACAGGAAAAGATGACCTGAATACAATGAGATCCTCCTCCGACCCGGATCAAGAAGAGCTCAAGAAAAAGGATCGGCGAAGATATGCCTGGCGATTAGTATACAGTCCGAGCGTAAGGGTTACGGCAGGAGTGCCAGATAATCTCGTGGCACTAATACGACAACAAATCCGTTGGAGGAAGAGCTTCATTCGGAGCCTTCCCGCAACTGGCGGAATATACTGGCGAAGGCCATTTTACGCTGCTTTCCTATATTATCTAGTTTTGGGCCTCAAACTTATGAGACCATTCATAGTTATTAAAATAATCATACTTCTATTGTCAGCCGATATAGGGACAGTCGTGTTCTATCTCTCGGGACTAATGTATACTGGAATGCTCTACGGGATCGATTCCCGGTTACGAAACCCCGGTTATCCATTCTGGTTGTTCAGGCCTTTATTCACATTCATGTCAACATTCGTATTCAGTTGGCTATTATTTTATGCAGCGATCACGATCAGAAAAGAAGCATGGAGATAGTTTGCACTTCTCGATGTAGCACCTTCTTCTAATTAGGTGAAAAACGAGAATAGCATTAACCAATGCCAGAATGGTAGAATCCCTCTAACACTTAGCGCAACACCTTTAGAGCATTTGCGGATTATAAATTCAGAATCAATATTGAAATATTACTGCTTCAGATGATTTACTAATACAACCAAACATTCATGCCAAATTGATTGAGACACAAGTCTCATGTTCACAAATTGCCTTACCTTTTTCTGTGAACAACTACTGGATCGATTATCAAACACATACCAACGCCTCTCAAGATTAGGTTCGCCCACTAGCTTATTCGGTGGTTGCGTTTACCACGACTCACCTGCTACCATGCAGTCACTAAATCCAAATTACCTAGTTCAGCCTTAAGGCTGCAAGATATCGAGAATCTTGCAAACTCTACCATCCCCAAAGTTCTGCCACAGCGCCATTTGGATTCTGGATCCTTGTTTCCGTCTCATATGCATCCACCCAGGAGGCGTTTTGAAATTAGGTAGCGCAACGGAAACAAAGAGTATTGAGTTCAGTTCCGATCAGCTCTGCTTAATATTTTTCAAGGACAGATTATGGGTCTAAAATTGATATCGAGTTGTGTTAAATAAATTATGCACTGTTTAGAGTTGTTATCTGAGGCTACATATGAAGTACTTTCCCCCCTATGATAATAAATAAAGTGTACGACGGGTTGCCTCAGGTATCTATTTTGGAGATAGATTCCTTTTCCATCTATCTTTCATTGTAGGGGTGTTCCTTCGGATTCTACAACAGCAGTTATTGTCTACTGTTGTTCCATGTGAGCGGTATGCGACAGACTGACATTATCATAATTGTTATTGCTAGCAGGCGCAGTCAAATCCCAAAAATTTTCTTTGAGAGATGACGAAGATCCTGATTCATTTCCTTCGTTGTTCAAATATATTGTATATCCGAGCGGGTTTTCCACGGCTCCGTTGTCGCGGTCATCTCTAACAATTGATTCAGGTTTTTCCTCTAGATATGCAAAGTCCTTTTCACAATTTATATTGAGATTTGCACTGCAATTGTGGAAAAAGTTATCTTTAATATGTTCTATCGCATCATGCC
>CAKOFP010000100.1 GCA_933226995.1 Candidatus Nitrosopolaris rasttigaisensis
ATGACAACATATGCTCTGCCTGAAAACCCTTTGGCTTCTTTCACGATCATGTGATGGATCTTCGATTATCTGTCTGGACATAAATGGATCGTCGCATTCTATGCTACTTTCTTATTGGTCATCGAGGAAGAACCTTCTTCCTTAGTCCCGGCCGATTTTAAATAATTGTCGACCCATTCCTGTGTCAATACCTCAGACTCGACTAAATTCACTAACGCATTCGCCGACGCGTCTCCGTGAACCTTGCCTGACCTTCTTCTAGTCTGTCGCCACTTTAGTTGCGTATTTCCGCTTTTCGAGGAATAAATTATGCCCAGTACTTCCTTTGCGTTAACAAACGTCATCTCACGCACTTTTTTCAATGTGACCTTATCTGCTGCCTCTATATAGATCGCACCCGGTCCATCTTCACGTTCTGGAAACACCTCGTAGTCGCGCAAATAACTTTCAGGGATAAAGGATCGACAAGTGCTAACAATGATAAACTGTCGAAAACTTTCGAGTGAAGCAGTAGTTACGATGCGGACCATTAATGTATAAAAACATTTAGATGCTTATCAAGGTTGTGAAATAAACGGAATAATCTCTTTCACGAACACCAATAATTTCTGAATACTTTCTTTGAGTCTTATATATGATTATTTAGACACCTCAGTGAAGTAAAGGCATGCAAGGAAACGAGGCAGTAGTTGTACAAGAACGGGAACGACTAAGCCAGGCTGGACAAACTCCTAACTCAAGATCTACTTCATCTACTAACTCAGGAGGGCTAGTTTCGTCATCGTTTGTCCGTTTGGGAAGTTCCAATATCACACATAAAAACCGAGGCTATTTACTTCTCTTTTCGTAAGTTGCTTGTGTCTCATTAATTTGTAACACCAAACCCAACAGGAACATTTTCACTACACTCGTCTTAAATTTTGAACCAGATTAAATTACAATTATACTAGACTGTTCACTAGAAATAATAGGCGCGCAAAAAACAACAAGGTAGCGAGTATCACTTTTTTACTTACTTCTTTTCCCGGCCAAACCTGTCTCTTGTCTACTAGTAGCATCTGCCCATAAATAATGAAAGTAATCCTTTGCAAAACCTGCAAGACCTATATGTTCTGCCCATATAGCGATTGGTTCAAATCTTCCAATATCACTTCTTCCTTCACCCAACAATATCATCACTTGCCTGCTGTCACCTATTACTCCTCCACCAAACATATTGTTTTTTAATCTAACATCTGCAATTCTAGATATCGCCCGAACAGTGTCAGGGTTGGTTTGCTCAGATACAAGAACGGTTATCCTTACTCCTTTTTCGTGCAGGACTCTCAGCATCGGCTGTACCGGTCTCGCGATATCTTCCACGACTTGTGGTAAAGCTATTAACAGTTCGTGCTGGCAGGTTTGAATTATTTCACTTACTTTCGCAGCTATATTGTAAATTCCCCTAACAACCCAGATCTCTGGTCTTTCTCGTACACCGCTTTTCTCGTACACCGGCATTAACTCGCTTACAATCAAGCTTTCGTTGTCCTTAATGCCGTTTTCGATACGCATTCTCATGGCCTCGAGTGCAGTACGGGGTGATCTAGGAAAGAATTTCTGCGGTCTAGAACTGTCAGATTCGGACCATCCCTTCTCTTCTAGGCCGCTAAGAACCTCATAAATCTTCGAGTAAGGTACACCCGATTTCTTGCTTATGTCAGACGCTGTTGACTTGCCGGTTTCAACAAGAGCAATGTATGCCTTAATTTCGTAACCCGTTAAGCCAAGGCTCTCCATCGCCTTCCTTGACTTATCGCTTATATTCATCTAAATATTTGAACTTGTCTTAGAGCACTAATATAAGTATGTTCTAAGAATACGAGCGACAGCGGCTCGGGATACCTAGAGAATATGTGTACTTATTATATGTGAATTCTAAGCAGCACAAAAAAATAACAAGTGCGGTTGTTCCTCGCTATGACTATATTGTCTAGGTTTACAAGCTGATGTCAGTTCTACCACCTTTCGTCGCTGCTCTGAATTTTATATTTGACGTCCCCAATGTCATATATCATATCAAATAATAACTTGCCTTACCAAACCCATTCGTAATGCCTATCGTCTTTAATAAAGGGCGATACAAGAATGACGGCAGTTACACACCTAAGGCAGGCCGTCGGTCCATACTTCAAGTGGTTCCGTTCCAGTACAACACGACAAAGTTGCCGCGTCCCACCTTTGGATCTTTATCGAGCTGGGGTTTCCAGGGAACAATACAGAGGTTCATTCTCCGTCAAAACTTGATCTGCAGGAAGTAACTAATCACCTTAGGAGTTGTCACGTTATACTTATATATATAAAGCCTGAAGCAACAAGCCGAGTAGTAGGAGTAGAAAGACAGTAAAATGGAACTTATTCAAATTTCTAATACATCCAGTAAGAGTTCTGGTTCAAGACGTTCAATAAGGTACACTCAGAGTATCTGCCCAGATTGCAACATGATCCTAGATGCAGAAGTTTTCGAAAGGGAAGGCAAGGTCTTCATGACAAAGACCTGCCCAGCTCATGGGGAATGCGAGGAGCTGTACTTTGGATCGTATGAGATGTACAAGAAATTCAGCACATACTGGATGGATGGGAAGGGTGCTAAGGCTCCCAACGTTATGGTAGATAAATGTGCATGTCCAACCAATTGCGGTTTATGCACAAATCACCTCTCGCATTCTGGATTGGCTAATATGATAGTTACAAACAGATGCGACCTTACATGTTGGTATTGCTTCTTTTACGTAAAGAAGGGCCTAGAAGGAGCTTATCTTTATGAACCAAACTACGAGCAAGTTAGAGCAATGATGAAGACGTTGAAAGCAGAAAGACCCATCGCAGGTAACTCTATCCAGATAACCGGCGGCGAGCCAATGCTCAGAGATGATATAACTGAGATTATCAGAATAATGAAGGAAGAAGGCGTCGACCATGTTCAGATGAACACAAATGGTATTAAACTAGCTCTGTCGCCAGAAACCATGAGACAAGTAAGAACAGCGGGTGTGAGCAATCTTTATCTTTCTTTTGATGGTGTTACTCCTAGAACTAATCCCAAAAACCATTGGGAGGTACCATATACATTAGAATCTGCACGTAAGTGTGGCATGACAGTAGTATTTGTTCCCACGGTTATCAAGTCAATAAATGACCATGAGCTCGGTGGAATAATCAGATACGCACAAAACAACATGGATGTAGTTCATGCAGTCAATTTCCAACCTGTCTCGTTGACAGGCAGGATGACGAAAAAAGAGCGCGAGAAATACAGAATCACAATTCCTGATTGCATTGAACGAATTGAAGAACAGACCCAAGGTGACATTCCAACTGACGCATGGTTCCCGGTTCCCTCGTGCATGCCTTTAACGAATGTAATTGAAGCTTTCAGCAAGAAACCAAAATACGAGCTTTCAATTCACTTTGCATGCGGTGCAGGAACTTATCTATTTGAGGATGCCCTGACTAAGAAGTTAATCCCTCTTACCGCATTTGTCGATCTTAAAGGTTTACTAGAATACTTTGAAGAAAAAGCAGATGAAATTAGATCAGGTTCCAATAGATACTGGACGACACTACAAGTTGTACGCAAGTTGAACCAATTCGTTGATAGAAGCAAGCAACCAGAGGGTCTCGATCTTGCAAAGATGTTTTCAAGTATATTGCTAAAGCGAAACTTCGATTCAGTCGGTTCATGGCACGGAAGATCGCTATTCTTAGGAATGATGCACTTCCAAGATAAGTACAACGAAGATCTTGAAAGATTGCAAAGGTGTGATATTCACTACCTGACTCCAGATCTAAGAATTATTCCGTTCTGTGCTTTCAATGTTATACCTGAGTGGTATAGAGATAGAATTCAAAAGAAATTTAGCACTCCCGTTGAAGAGTGGGAAAAGGCACACGGCCAAACTCTGGAAGCTGGCTTATATAGGGGACTAATGAGAAAAGGTAAACCCGAAGCCCAGATGGGTTGTGCGGTATCAGAAATGCACAAGGCAGCAGCTGAGACATCAGGTGCCGTCGAGGATCACAAGGGCGTTGAGCTTCGCAATGGCATGGCTGGCGCGTAGCAAGAATATGCGCTCCTCTGCGTAAACCCTCTCCTTTTTTCTAGAATTATGTTTGCAATTTTATCCACGTAGAACGATACCACTTCTTGTGTGATTGCCGTCCGGGTATATCTGGCAATTGCAATGCACATTGCTACCTTCACAATTTAATTGCGATAAGGTTTAATTGAAAGGAGTAGTTGCTTCCCATATGCCGACTATGAAATATATACAACTCGAACCTCAAGCGGACATTGCTATTATCAAGATTAATAGACCAGAGGCCCTAAATGCTCTCAACACTGATGTTATTCTTGAATTATCACGTACAATTGACATCATCGGCGTAGACGACGGTATAAAAGCTGTAATTATCACAGGTGTAGGAGAACGATCCTTCTGTGCAGGCGCAGATATCTCATATATGGTCACCATTACACCGATCATGGCCGAAAAATATGCTTCTGCTGCGCAAGATGTCCTCAACAAGATCGAGAAATTAGAAAAACCCGTTATCGCCGCAATTAATGGATTTGCGCTAGGTGGAGGTTGTGAATTGGCTATGGTTTGCGACATTAGAATAGCTTCCAGTAATGCCAAGATAGGACAACCCGAAGTCACGATAGGTATACCTCCAGGTTGGGGAGGAACTCAGCGATTGTTAAGAATTGTCGGCCCGTCAAAGGCAAAAGAGCTGATCTTCACAGGTAAAACACTATCAGCCGAGGAGGCAGAGCAGATCGGATTAGTTAACAAAGTAGTATCTTTAGGGCCGGATGATGTGTTACCACCAGATGCCCAAGAGGGGGACAGTGTCAAAGAAAAAGAAAGATCAAATCAAGTTGCTAGGATCCTCAACAAGAAACTAATGGAAGAATGTCTCGCACTAGCGAGACAAATCACAAAGAATAGTTTCATTGCTGTAAAAACTAGCAAAATACTAATCAACAAAGGGATGGATGCAGATATAAATACGGGACTGCGCTTAGAAATCTACGGCTGGGCATTATGTTTTGCTCATGAAGACAGGGAGAAAATGATGTCTGCATTTCTAAACAAAGGAAAGAAGTAAGAGAAGCCAATAGGTGCTGCCTTACTCATATTAAGGGTTCAGTAGTACTCTTGCTCCTTTGCTGGCGTGGCATGCTAAGGTTCTGCTCTGGACGTTGGCTTCTTTAAACCCTTTGCTCATAGAATCTGCTACACGTTCTCCAAATTTGTCATTTTTCAAAAATGAAATCATGGAGGGACCGGCTCCGCTGATTGTGACCGCAAGGGCTCCAGCCTTTAGTGCATTCTTTTTAACTGCGTCATATCCAGGAATCAAATCCTTTCTAAGTGGCTCTACTATCATATCGTCAATTCCTCTGGTGATCATTTCAACATCTTTCAAGAGAAAACCTGCAACAATAGTACTGGCATTAGAAATATTATGAACTACACTCTTCAACGAAACATTCTTGGGTAGGATGCCTCGCGCGACTTCAGTCTTTTTGTAGGGGACTTCGATCATAGGAATTGCAATTATAATGAGGAGATCTTCAGGGGGAGCTAATCGGATAAATTCTAATCGTGGACTGGTTCTGACAATCACAAAACCGCCGAGTAATGAACCCGAAACATTGTCGTAGTGTTTGGCACCTGCACTGACTATTTCCCCTTGAGCTGCGTATTCGACCAGTTTGGTTTTTTCAATTTTAAGATCAAATAGTCTGTCGAATGCAACTGCCGCGGCCACAGCCGATGCGGCGCTACTCCCAATCCCCATACCCGCCGGGACTTTTTTCTCAAGATTGATATCAAAACTATTCTTTATACCAAAATCTTGGGACATCTTTTTGACTACCACACCTGCACAATTGTCTTCCACTTTTGAAGGAACACTTTTTGCAGCCTCGCCCGAGATCCTGATCGTTATCTGTTCTGACTGCTCTAAGCGTGTAGTTATTCTAACTTTATCTTCAAAGGCATCAAGACCCAGCCCAAATACATCAAAGCCTGGTCCTAAATTGGCTGTAGAGGACGGTGCTGCGGCGGTGACAGACGTTGATCCTAATTTGGGGTTCAGTCTTTAGCTTCCTCTCCCTGACTGACAATTCTCGCTAGCGCAGCCGACAAATTGACCATGCCATTCAAGGTCATACTTGAAACGGCTATAAGGTTCTGATGAAATCCGCCTTTACTCATACTCCTGACCAGATCTTTGCTCAAAAGAGAATATTCTGCTTCCTTCTCATTATCGAGAGAAGATTCTAATGAAAGGGCAGACGACGACCATTTTAGAATGTCTTTCAATTTGTCAACGATGAGGTCGCGTTTAGATAGAATATTAATCTGCGCAATCTTTAATCTCAATCTAACTGACGATGCGAGTAGTCCTATTGAAACGAAATTAATCGGAGATGAAACTAGCATCCCATCATATATGAACAAAGTAACCTTATTGTCAGATTGAAAATTCGATACAAAATATGGACCGCTTGCTCTGAAGGCGAATAGCTCTATCTGTCCTGGTGTATCAATCAGGACATAATCCGGGTTCAAATTGTTCACATCATTTTGAATCTCCTCTAACCGAGTTGCGATCATATCGCTTGCCATAATTAGTGAACCATTTGGTCCAAGGTCATAGGTTTCCATCAATGTGTTTATATCTATATAGTCTCGGACGTCTACATCTGGCTCATATGGCAAACTCACGACACCAGGGTCGAGGTTAATACTAATCGGAAAGGATTTGCGATCCAAATACCATTGGAGCAATCTCGACGTAAGGAGTGATTTTCCAGATCCTGCGGTACCAGTAATAAATATTGCATTCATATATCAGGGATGACTCATTACCGCATCTTTGTATATTTACTTTCTAACTCCAAGGAATTTTTTCTTAATCTACGTAGCCCTTCTTGTCAAGTCCCCTCAGTTCCAAAGTTATTTTCTATGCTACATAGGGAGGTTCATCATCAGACTCTGCTGTGATCACATGCTCCCTTGGATTCTTCTGAGTTTGATAGCAGAGTGCCTCCTTTAAGAGTAAATCATGGAAATTGAAGATATTTTCTAGACCGCAGC
>CAKOFP010000101.1 GCA_933226995.1 Candidatus Nitrosopolaris rasttigaisensis
ACCATTAATGTTGCAGTAAAAATGACCGGACTTGCAAAACCAAATCGAGTTGTCGTCGGTCAATTAGTATACGATGTGTTGGATGAAAAACAAAAGTCGGGATTTGAAGTATTGAATGTTGGCACCGATGTTTGGAGCTATGTCAGTGATAAAACTGGAGGTATTTACAGTGTTTATGGTAGTTTACCATAGTATAGCTAATTCTATTTTGTCTTCGGATTAGTCGGAATAAAAAGCTATATGATAGTACATACATATCTTACTTGTTCATGCCACACGAGACAAGCAAGCATAGCAACAACAATATCCACAGCGTCAAAGTCTGATGGTATTGACAATATACAAACTACAACGTCCAAAGATTACTAACCGATAATAGGAGAAGAAATTAAAGAACTGGGCCCTTCCAAGTAGAAGAAAATATTACAAGCTAGATCTAGCTGGTAGATCCTACGAGCTATTCAAAAGCGCTATCCGTTCAGACAAGACTCTAATCCTGGACAAAAATGAATTATGGCATTTTTGTGATTACGTCAAAATGACCACACAGGAAATTATTGGAAAATATGGCGGCGAGATAAATCTACTATGCATCATTGAAGATTATATCAAACTTATACAGATCAGGATCAAAAAAAATGAAATAAAAGCAGCCAGAGGTCAGGTCACCATTCTTTCCATCAAACTATTTTGTGAGATGAACGATGAACGACATCATGCTATTCAATCGTTTACAAGAAAGTACTAGTAGGATAGGATGCAACTGTACAATATGAGGAGCAATATTGCACTTTGGATACTCTGAGATCTGCGACGATTCCATCTGCCATAGAATTTCGTGATTGAAATCGCTAGCGATACACATGGCCTGGCATGGCTTTTAGGTTTCCTCTTTTATTTTCAAGGAAAGTCCAATTTTTAACGTATAATGAAATGTGCCAAGAATTTGAAAAGACGATAATTTCTATTTTCGACCTTGTCTTACCTAATACTTGATGGCGGTCGTTGTACGGGGATTAAGGGATCTCTACCAAAACCCCGGGAGGTGCCGTAGCGATCCTTGAAGGTGTTTTAATGTTATTGTTATTGTTATTGTTATTGTTATTGTTATAGTGGTGGTTGATACTGCCGGGGCCACTAATTCCTGCAATTGAATTTTGAGAATAGCAATTGTCCACTATTTGTATGGTTGGCGGGTCCTGGTGGGTTTTCGAAATACAACTGTAGAATTTGCTTATTTCTTTGTCCAGGATAGGATTGCCGGTATTTACTTGTTCTTGGACGACGGACGCTCCTCCTCCGTTCCCAATGCTTAACGCCATCACTGAATTGAAATACCAATTTGTCGTTAGAATGGACAAACCGATAAAGGAAGCAATCAATATTAGCAATGGCAAATCACGCATATAGATTGCATTTAGAAATCATCCTTATATGATTTGAGTATGCATTGACAGGATTGTGGTCATTGCATAATTCTCTGATACTTGATTAGTGGTTTTTTTCGACTAACCTGATAATATAAGAAATGTAGTCAGCGGTTCTTTTATCAGATTTGAATTCTATTCTCTTTTGTATATAGTCTAAAATCACACTGTTCGGAAAAAATAGTCTAGGCCGTTAAATTCAGAATACAATGTCGTGGATTATAGCAGCGATGGCACTAGATTTCAGATTGGAGCTCTTTGCTTTGCCGATGATAAAAAAGTGATCTACTGATCTTGGTCATTACCCTTGCTACGATAATTTTATTTCAGCTTTATTTCTCGCTGATGTAAATAATCGGAGCTACTTCGTCAATTTTGTTTTGTAAATGCAAAAAACGTATACCTTTCTCAGTTGTTCTGTAAGTGTGTGTTCCTTCTACGTATTGTATCAAACCATTTTCCACTAACAGCGACAAGTATTCTCTCAGCTGGTTAAAGGATATAAACGCGCTATACATTAATTTAGTCTTAGTAGCTCTTCCGCCATTTGCAGAATTCAAAAGTAGCCCGATTATGTCACTCCTGCTTCTGTATTTCACTTTTCATATAAAGTCAGACTAATTATTTATGAGAAACCGAGCTTATGTCAATTTCTCTTTTGCTGTTTTTTCGTCATGTACAAGTATCCATTGTACCAGAAAACAAATATAGGTAATGCTTATCGAACAGCTATATCCGAATTGAATGGCACGATTAAAGTTGCGGATCTTAAGGTATCGCCTGAAATAATAACGCAATGTTAAAGCTGTCACCGTGGCATTGATCAAATATTCTTGTCAGATGGGAAACGTACTCTTGTCTGATCCATGTCGGGCTGACGATAAATCTGTTTGGGTTTTTAGGCAGAAGATGGTGGAGACCTCGTTCCAAAAATAGGAGAGGACCAATACATCGATTAAAAATATTGGCAGTCCGATTTGACTTTGTCTTGTGAAATACAGAAGCCGTATCGGAGCTATTATAATTGTTTCTTTTATTTAAGATAAATGTTTCAGTCGCATTTTCTTGCTATGTAGCTCATGATCACCTAACGATCTTTAATCATTGATCTTTTTTACGTGAAATAACACGTCAGATTATAATTGTAAATTGATATAGGCGATTTGAACATAGATATTTAATTGTATGGTGTGACATAAAAAAATCAAAGTATAAAAAATAAGATGAGAGGGAGAAGGATTCTGCTGACTTTGTCTGATATCTTTATCCCACCACTGCTGTCTGATTCTTAATTTCTATGGTAATTTTATCGCCCACTTTTATGGCCAGGTCTTCGTACTCCCTCATACAGATTTTAAATGTAGGGGAACCCGTTAGCGGGCTGCCTGCACCCATGGCCCTAGAAATATTTGACATGGCATTTGGAAAAATTCTTCATCAAGTCCTCTGGCAAAGAAAATGCCATCATATTTAGACCAAATGGAATTTGCGGCATTTTGGGGCACGACTTGTAATCATTTGGATCAGCAAATATGACATAAACTTAAGGGCTTCAGTCTTGAGCGGCTTCAATGATTGAAATAAGATAAGTCCTTCTTCATGCCAGGCTACACTGAAGAATAGGCTTATAATTTTTCCACAAGCAAACGATTTTCAGACAAGGGCTGTACCGGCTCTTTTTGTATCTTAGTACCAAAGACTTTGCGTTTGGTTTTAAAATTGTGCTGGAAAGATCAGGTCGTAGTGCATAGTAATTTCCGCTATCTTGACAAGAACTGCTAAAATCATGTACGGTCTACGAAATTTGTGCTACTACCCTACCATATCTTTCTGTGCTATTATCTTAGTCGGTCTTATCCTAACAAGAAATTCACCCTTTACTGCATTTCGCTTCCCGTAAGCTTCTGCATTATCTTGTCGCATATACCGTCCTGCTATTTTGGTTGCCCATTTTAGGAGCTCACTTAGATCTGGTTCTTTGTTTATTTCCGCTATTCCGTCTATTGAAATAAATGAAAAGGGGGGGGTTTGATCGTCTACACAAAAACTTACTCGCGGATCTCTCAACATGTGTTTGGCTTTCAATGAGTCCTGACCAGTGGTGAACACGACCTTTATATTGTATTCATCGTTCTCAAGAATGAACCAAATGGGAACCACATGAGGCCTCCCATCTTTGCGGACGGTTGATATCTTTCCCGTTAGAGTGCTAGACATGAGGAAGGTTTGAATTTCTTCTTTACTCATTTCTTTCATTTTTCAAATAGTAAATTCAAAAAGTGGCTTAAAAAGATAAGGCGGATACATTTGATATTGAAGTGAATGACCATAATGACTAGACCCTAAGTTCTGCGTTATGCTCCATTAGGAACAGGAGCGAAAATTCATTCACATTTTCTTGCTGATTGGTATTAGTGCACCTTTATTGCGCGACTTTGTAATTTAGTCAATGTAGTTATTGTTATTATTCCAGCCTAACGCGGTACTGTGGGCACTACTGGAATACCAGAATTGGTTTGTATTCCTGTGAAATTGCGAACTAGATGTTTAATGAAATTCGGCGTTGTACCAGTTGCAGGGAAGCACATGTATTGGCCTTCTACTTGATTTATACCCGCTTTTACCGGCTCGCTTGTTGTGCCTTTCCAATTAGTATAAGTTCCGGCAGGTCCGAGAGGTTGTACGGGTTTGTATCCGTGCTGGTTTGTCTGAAGTTGAACGTTACATTTTGTATGAGTTGCGTTAGATTGTGTAGACGTACCAATTACCGGTAAAAAGCTGCCGGCCGGCACCTGTTGGCCTTGCTTTGGCGAAAATATTTTCAAGTATGCTGAAGATGATGACGTTGAGATCGATGTTACCACTAGTATTGCTGTCGTTATCGTTGCAAACAATAAAGCCGTTTCGTTCTTTTGCATTATTTACATGTCAGGCATATATTAAATAAATCTTTATCGTCTGATTTTGTCCAGATCTACGGCATTGTACACTCATTGCCTATTCGGCCCCAAAAAAAGAGAAAAGAGATTTTGTTTTTAGTGCGCGGCACTCGCATCATAATCAAATGTGTATAATTCCTTATCTGGTATTGGCATCGACTCTACGATTCATACAAGAAGGACATTTCTCGACTGTATCGCACAGGTTTAGATAAGATGTACCCCAAAAACATGGTAAGAAATGTATTTGTTTCCACTTCGCGCTCTTTTTTGTAGTTACTGTGCTGTTGTTTAAGATATGAAATGCCAGCATCTCCGATTAATGGTAGAAAAATAATGTGACAGAAACTTCTTAAATAACATTAATCAATATATCGCCATGCAGTAAGCGTGTGTCGAATTAAAGAAATATTTCTGATATTTTTGGCTATAATGGGAGCACTTCAAATTGTTCCCCGCTTTACTTAAATGTATGGGAAATATTATGACAGGGATGCTGAACCAAAATACAAAAGGCATTTACGCTAACCAAGGATTTTCTGGCGGCTTTCAAAAAATCGTAGTATGTGAGAATTGTCTTTATTATGATAATATCACTGAATTTTACAATGCTCATAGATATTGTATAGAATGCCTATGTGATCATGCATTTTGTCCCATTTGTAAAATCGGTTATCACGCGGTTAATATATCAGAATAAGATACGACAGCCAACTCGACTCTAGAGGAAGATGTGTGTTTATCTTTATCCGCGTGAAAGCGTTAGTAATATCATGATCCACCAAGTATTATTGGAAATCCTTCCATCACCTGCACCTCGGTGGCGTTTTCCACATTTCTCATTTCAAAGCTTCATGAGGCCTTATGATACATCGATGCCCAGGCAGTATCTCCGACTACCCCTATCGATACTATCTAATTCATAGCAGCCACACCATAGGTCTAAATCATATTCCTTAGAGGTGCAACATGAATTTTAATATCGTATGTTTCAAAGATTTCTAATATATGATCCTCTGTCAGGCCATAATAATTCTGTAATTTCGATGAAATTATTGCTTTATCTTTTCGGCCCAAAATCTCATTCATTGTAGCCGGCAAGCAACGTGTACGAAACATGTTGGACCAACAAGACCGGAGTACTAATGCCACTATTCAGAGCCAGATGGCCATTTGCAAAACCGAAAACGCTAAACAGTACTGAATAATTAGCGATCTTTCCTCATCCTTTTTTGTTTGGAAGATATATTATTACTTTAATAGATAGCGTTTTGTACCGATCAATGACTAATAATGATGGCATCTTCAAGTGGACGACTATTACTTGTTAAAATGAAGCGTATGAGACCATTCTATTGTGTAATCAGTCCTTGCTCTCGAGCGACTTCATATCAATCACGAATCGATATCGAACGTCACTGTTTATGACTCGCTCGTACGCCTCGTTCACTCTTTGAATCGGGATAATCTCGATGTCGCAACCGATGTTATTCTTACTGCAGAAATCAAGCATTTCTTGAGTCTCACGTATTCCACCGATCGTAGAGCCTGCAAGACTTCGACGAGCATTAATGAGCGAAGCGGCGCCAATCGGCGTTTCTTTCTCAGGAATCCCGACCACGACCATGGTCCCATCTAATGCGAGTAGATTCAAGTACTTGTCCCAATCTATCTCGACTGCTAATGTGTTAATGATAAGATCAAAATACCCTTTGAGCTTCTCGTAAGTCTCAGGATCGGATGTAGCATAGAATTTATCTGCTCCCATCTTCTTGCCATCTTCCTGTTTTCTAAGCGAGTGACTGATCACTGTGACTTCCGCTCCAAGTGCATGAGCGATTTTTACTCCCATGTGTCCCAGGCCTCCTAGACCGATAATACCGACTTTCTTTCCAGGACCAGCTTTCCAATGCATAAGAGGCGAATAGAGTGTGATACCGGCGCAGAGTAGTGGTGCTGCACGATTCATTGGAATATTCTCAGGGATTCGAAGCACATAATTTTCATCGACCACGATTTTATTCGAATATCCTCCTTGAGTGCTATTCTTTCCGTCTCTTTCGACTGCGTTGTAAGTCAAAGTCGGTCCCTCCGCACAATACTGCTCAAGCCCATTAAGACAAGGACCGCATTTGCGGCAAGAATCAACAAAGCAACCGACAGCCACTCTGTCACCCATTTTATAACGAGTCACTTTCGCGCCAATTCCCGTGACAACGCCGGCAATCTCATGTCCTGGAACCATCGGAAATGTCGATGCTCCCCACTCATTTCGCACTTGGTGGATGTCCGAGTGGCAGATCCCACAGTACTGGATGTCAATGGCGACATCATGATCGCGAGGCTCACGTCTCTCAAAAGAGTACAGACCAAGCGGCGCATCGGCTTGGAGGGCTGCATATCCCCTTACATGAATCATCTTCGTCTAGTCCCTTGGGCCCTTTTAAAAACGTAAGCTATCTGTCCTCGCTATCATGGCGCTTCGAAGGCGGCCGATGTCGAGGCTGTCTTTGTAGCCATGGAATTTATTTTTCTAGCGGGGACGGACGCTCCTAAATAGTAATCCTCTGATCTGTTGATTATCTATTAGGATTTCAATCGTTTCATTGCGTTCTTTTTGTGGAAGCTCAATCCAAATAGCATTAATCGCCTTAAGCTGCCAGTAGTCTCTGATACCCGATTCGATTAGCTGCCGAGCCTCGTTTATCACTTCTCCAAAGGAAGTAAGACCGTACTTTCCATGGATTTTTTCTACTAGGCCAGACTATCTCAAACTAGAGATTGCTGAATTATATTGCTTAGGCGTAAGTCCTAGGCTATTGATAATACTTTTCCTGTCCCCTCCTTTAGCAGCGATCAAGTCAAAGACCAGTAAAGATTTCCCACTAGATAATGCATTTATGACTTGTATTGCAGAGACCATTCTTCTAAGAATAAATCGTAATATGTTGGGACAAATTCGTATATAAAAGCGATAGATCTAAATGGCCAAAACACGGCGCATAAGATCATGTAGACGGTGGTACACGAATTGGAGCTCATCGCTGATCTGAAACCGTTCTGGAGTATCACTATCACATCACGCATAATTATATCGGCGGCAATCTCTTTCTTTCCAAGGTAACCAGCTTAACGATTTCCTAGCCAGCCATTTAACGTATTCCATGCTTCAGAGTATCCCAATCTGTACAGAGTACAATCAGCGTGGCAGAAGTCGTTATATGATTTATG
>CAKOFP010000102.1 GCA_933226995.1 Candidatus Nitrosopolaris rasttigaisensis
AACAAAATTACGCTAATCGCAAAATTTAAATAGTTTAATGCTTCAAAAGCTAAAAAAGTTTCAATAATTAATCATATAAGGTCCATATATACCTTGCATCTTTTTATTTTTTTACATTATAAATTTTGAAAGCCAATCCTTTACAACCGCTGACTCAGCACCTCACACTATATGACGACTACGAAATGACTCAAAACGTCTACCATTTCGAAGTGCAATTGCTCTAGCCGACGACCTATCTCGTACGCCTCGCCTATTTGCATCTATGTATTTTGGTAAGGAAGTTCCATGCTCATCTACTATCTCGACGTGTACCAGATCATTAAACCTTCTTTTTATCATCAATGCAATTTGCTTGGTTATGGCAATATTACCGTCGCCTATTCTAACAATCTTTCTTTGTGAATCGATTCCTAACAGTATTGTCGATATTAACTGAAACGCAGAGTGTGGAGAAGACTCGACGAAGCTGTCAATTTCGTCATGCAGATAAATTATTGATATTCCTATTCTATCACCGGGGTCAACCCCTATCGTCAACTGGTCATCGTGATAAGATCCCATAACTTTACGCAACATTTTTGCTTTCAGCAGAGTAGGATATTTACCTAGTTCACTATCTAGGAGAACGTCTTTTCTCTTGACGATATGTGCCTCGTCTTCTGTCGTTATAATAATTTTGGCGTCAGATACTGCCGCCTGTTCTGGAGACAACGATTCGAAACGCAGATCCATCAATTTGAGCGCATGGGTAATTTTATAATAAGGACGACCATAAACAGTGGCTACAGCAATTTTATATTGCAGCAGCTCCTCGGTCAGGGGCGTTTCATCAAAGCTTGATACACGAAATAATTATTAAATCTTGTGTAATTACAGTAGCCGATTGTAATATCAAAATAACCATTTCGTGCGAATGGATAGCTCAAGAGACTTTTTCTCAACCCTTCTTGAACACTAAGATGAATCCTCGTACGAGACCATAATGGATTTGTTGCGGTGGATGGTCCAAATTGTACTGCTCGAATAAGCGCATTAACAGCTCGATATTTCTATGTCTAAAACACTAGTTAGGTCCCTCTGTTTGCATCGCATCTGGGACTGATAAAATGTTCTATGGGAAATTCTACGTTCATTATCGTTAAACGTAATACCTAAGCACAACTACAATGCATGGATTCATCCAAATTGACGCAATTTCTAGGTGGTCAAACTCAAAATTGCCTGTGCCATGTCTCCATGAGCATCAATCAACGCTTGAACGGCTTTTTCCCTACTGACGTTTGCCTGCTGGATAACTAGGACTATATCTTCTTCCTTAAAAGTCGGGACGTCTCTTTCTTTCTCTTCTATCTCAGAAGCGATAACCTGAAAAATCGTACTTTCTTTTCCTTTCATCTCGATCACTTGAGGTTTTAGAATATAAAGTTCCTTACTCTCAGTTTTAATAATAACTTCTTCAACATTGCCAATGTCTTTCATTTCAAGCCCCATCTTATCCAACATTCGCCTCATCTCACGGTTGCCGCCGCGCATCATACTGCTTTCATATTTCTCATGGGCTTTTTATTCCTTCTCTGACCTTCACAGCAATGCCCTTATGATAATTTTTCATATGGTTACATCCAATTAGCGCCCTGCCTACCGCTACGACCCGCCAATCATCGACTATTGCCACATCTGACCCGACTTTGACATTTGAGCCACACCATTCTACGTGTTTGCAGAATAAAGATCTTCCTTGTCGTACAAATGGTAGGGCCTCTTCAGTTGGGATTACACAGTTCTCTCTGAATCGTTCATTCCCCAAAAACTCTGTTGCACCAAATATTGTTAAAGCAAGCCCACCATCAGTTCGAAGAGTCGCGACTAATTGATTTTTGATTGAGAAATTTTTGATGCGCCCGGTCCTTCTCGAATATTCAAACCTAAAATCCTTTGTAGAATGATGTATTGTGAGGATGTTATAAATGCCAGTCCCGAATAAGGCATCGATATGATGACGAAGCTTTTCTTCGGGATTCAATGGTAATGGTTTCAAATAATGTTAATCATTCAAGATCAGTACATTAATTTTACTCATTGCGATGATATCTGGTATCTATATAGGAGAAGGTTACAGATATATAAAAACCAGAGTTGATTCTATAGCTATGGATTATAATGAAGGCACTGAATTAGGTAATCAAAATGAAGAAACAAGGAAAATACAATTTACGGGGGGCTCCTCCTATATTGTATCATTACCTAAGAAATGGATCCAAGACCTGAAATTGAAACAAGGCGACCTCGTTGTGATTGCTAGGCAGGGACATTCCATTTTACAGATAGCTCCGATATCAAAGAGAATATCTAAAGAACAAAAAGAAGCAACAATAGAGGTTACAAAAGATAACAGCCCATATTTTCTTGCTCGCAAGCTAATTTCTCTATACTTTCTCGGTTTTAATATTATCAATATCTCCCAGAAAGATGGAGGAAGGTTATCTAGCGAACAGCGCGAAGTTATGAAGGACGTTGTAAGGCGTGTTCTAATGGGCACTGAGATCATAGCTGATTCTGCAACGAGTATTACTCTGCAGGTTTTGATCAATTTACTTGAGCTATCCGTAGACGCGGCGTTCAAAAGAATGCTTTTGATTGCAAAATCTATGCACCGTGATGCAATACTGTCTTTAAGAGAGAACAATATCGAGCTGGCTAAGGAAATTTTGAAATCTGATGACGAAGTGGATCGTTTCAGTTTCTATATCGTAAGACAACTCAATATTGCGATAAAAAATGAACATTTGCTCAAGGAAATTGGGTTAGATGATTCTCGTAACTGCTTAGGATACAGATTAATAGCAAAATCCACGGAAAGAATTGCTGACCATGCGGGGCTAATAGCCAAAGATATAATTGAAATGGAAAGGCCACTCAATAAAGATATTATAGAAAAGATTGCTGAAATGAGCAATTTTGCGCTCGAAGTGTTGGATGAAGCATGTCTATCGATATTCAAGCGGGATTATGATTCTGCCGATTTAGCGATAGAAAAGTCTCGCGGGATAGACGATCTAGAAAAAGGGATTATACGCGTCGCAAGCAAACTTAGAGATATCAACGAAATATACAGAATCAAAATTATAACTGAAAATATTAGGAGGGTAGCTGAGTATGCCAGCGATATTGCAGAGATCGTTTTAAACATGACCGTGCAGCAAAAATTAAGAAAAGGCTAAATTTGTATTAGTTTAAAAGATTCTAATGTCCTCATTTTGCGAGCTATGCGGGCGCAAAGTAATTGATGAAAAAATGACTGTATTGATCGACGGGATAGCACTTAATGTTTGTAAGGGGTGTTCAAAACGTGGTAAACCGTATACGCCACCTACGTCCATTTCTAAAACTAAACCAACAGCTTCATCCAATCCTACAGCTAGAACTATTACTTCTAACAAAAGCACTAGTACTACAAGAAAAATTGAGATGATGGATAATACTATTCTGAATCCTGAATTTTCAAAATTGATCAGAGAAGCGCGCATGAAAAAGGGATTGACACATGAGCAACTGGGAGCGCAGATGAATGAAAAGGCAAACTTACTGAAAAAGTTTGAAACAGGAGCATTGAAACCCGATGAATTATTTGCTAAAAAATTGCAACGATTTTTAGGAATCCATTTGTACGTAGGAATTTTGGAGGATTAACAAATGTCAAACTCACACAAAGCTATACTTATAACTTACCCATTCGAGGATGCTGCAAAAGAAGCAATTTCTTTGGCCGACGCTGCAGGTTATTCCATAGAGAGAGTAGTTAATCAGCATCATATCACTAGATCAAGATATGGCATTGGTAGAGGAAAAGCACAAGAAGTAAAACAACTTGTACAGCAGGAGAAGCCAGAAGTAATCATCTTTGATGAGGTTTTAAAACCTAGTCAACAATATAATTTGGCAAGCATGTGCCAAGTTGAAATAATCGACAGGGAACGCCTAATCTTAAAGATTTTTGACCGAAGAGCGAGTACTGCGGAATCTCGAATTCAGATTAAGCTGGCACAGCTCCGATATGATATGATTCGAGCACGGGAGAAAGTCAGACTCGCAAGAGCGGGGGAGCAACCAGGATTTTTTGGTATGGGTAAATACGATGCTGACGTATATTTCCTCGATATAAAAAAACGTGTAACAGTTCTCAAGAAAAAATTGCAAAAGGAAGAGGTAAGAAGAAATCTTCATAGGATTCAGCGATCAAAAGCAGGTCTACCAACCGTATCAATCGCCGGTTATACTGCGGCAGGAAAAACAACGTTGTTCAATTCTTTGACAGGAGAATCAAAAATTACAGGACAGGGAATGTTCACTACGTTATCGACATTCACTCGACTAGTACAAGCTAAAGGAACAAAGCTTTTAATTTCAGATACTGTAGGCTTTATAAGTAGACTTCCTGCCTATATGGTGGACGCATTCAAATCTACTCTTCAGGAGCTATCTTATTCCGCCGTAGTGTTGCTGGTGCTCGATATAAGCGAACCGTCAGAAGAAATTGTAAAGAAATTGAATAGCTGTATTCGTGTAATGTATGAGCTAGGAGTGCCAATGACTAAAGTTGTCTATATCCTAAATAAGGCGGACTTGACTACCGTAGAAGATGTGGAAGATAAATCCACTCGCCTAGGACTACCGCATTCAACACAACGTGTAATACCGATATCCGCAAAAACAGGGTACAAGATCGATACGTTAAAGGACGTGATGACATTGCTAGTTGTGGGCGATCCGAAGCCACTAATCGGCGAAGTGAGCAGTTACTGAAAGTATCAGTTCTCAGAATAGGACATAGATTAGTACGGGACGATCGATTGACTACCCATGCAGCACTAGTCTCGAGAGCATTTGGCAGTGATAAAATCTACATGAGCGAAGTAGACGATTCTTTAAAACAAACGATAGAAGATGTTAGTAGCAGATGGGGTGGAAGATATGATTTTAAAGTTGAAATTGTCGGAGGATGGAGGGAGGTGATAAAGGATTGGAAGAAGGCTGGCGGAAAAGTGGTTCATTTAACAATGTATGGTATAC
>CAKOFP010000103.1 GCA_933226995.1 Candidatus Nitrosopolaris rasttigaisensis
ATACTGACGTGTTTTTTTCAAGAAGTATAGATGCTGGGGTAACGTTTAGTTCCCCATTTAATATAAGCAATAATCCTGGATTATCAGGAGACGCAAGCATGATAGTGTCAACAAATCCTAAAAATAATCATGCTGACGAGGTTAAAGTTATGTGGCTCGATGACACAGGCGGTAAATCAGGGGAACGTAACGTATTCTTTTCTCAAAGTACAGATAACGGCGCCAGCTTCGGTAATCCTATTAACTTAAGTAACACTCAAGGTTCTTCTCTTCTTTCACAGATGGTTATTTCTGGTAATAACTTGTACCTAACATGGGCCGAGTTTAGTTCTGGCTCTTATTCGATTCTATTCAGAGTTGTTTCTCTGTCATAGAATAAAGGTAGGTATGACTTCCTATACCAAATTTTCGACAAGCAATATGCCCTTGAAGCAGAAACAATCAGTGTCGGCTAAAAGGGCACGGTATTCTTTTTCTGTTAAGAGCAGGATCTCCGCTCGGAGCTGCTCTGAATATATGCAGCGACTCTTCGTTATTTAAGCAGAGTTATTAAAATACATATAGTACTTCTAGTAGAATACATAAGCATTAAACTAGAGCATGAGATTCAGCAAGTCACTTATATTAACCACTACAATATTTATTGGAGAAAAGAGACTATAGGATGTCCATGCCGAGAATATTTGGTGTTAGGGTAATATTTTCAAAAATTATGTTTCTCTTCTTCCTAGTTTGCATTTCGTTTTTTATGATTAATGGCGCTCCCATTGTCCATGCCCAATCCATCTTTCCAGTACCACCACCTCCAACATCCCAGATAATACAGCAGCCAGGAACAACTGGCTTCTTCCCATCGCAAACAACCACCTTTCCACCTTCTGTATTTCCACCGACAACCTCAGCACTGCCTTCAAACTCGTTTGGATCTCAGACAACATCTCTTTCACCTTGGTTTCCCTCATTACCAGCTATAGGCTGTGGTGGCACCTTCTCGCTTACCATAGTCGGTGATGTCTCCTCTGCATCGGGACAAACGAGTTCTTCATCCCAGAATAATAACAATAATGACAATGGAGGAGGACATCATGGAAAAAATGGAAAAAATACACTTGCATTACAAGTAAATTCAGCAGGGGGAGTTGATCTTACACAACAATCCGTTAAAGGAAGATTTTTTGTAGGTCAGCACAATATTGATAATAATCAAGCGAACAACTTTGATATCAAGGATGTATTTAATAATTGCCAGGTCATAACATTTAGCAGATGATCAGAAAACTATGAGGCGACAGCTTCATGTTCTATTCTGTCTCTTAGTGGCGCTGTCCTTATTAGCAACAAGCGCTGGCTCGGTGGATGCATTAGTAAATAAAAATTCTGTGTTCTTTGCCACAGGAATTCATACAGCAGCTGGTGTTCCACAGTCCTATTCCTATTCTCATGCAAATGTTTTAAAAGTTGCGAGCACGCTTGGCCCAGCTACTACTACCACTACCACTATCACTAACAACAAAACAACGCCTGGGGTCAAGTCTTTTGTAGCTAGTGCAGGTCCAGATCAGACAGTCAATGAGGGTATGAAAAATATTATTCTGGATGGCTCCAAAAGCCATGATCTAAATGGAAAGATAACATCTTACTCATGGAGACAAACTACTGGACCTTCTGTCAATTTAAATAGTACATTCACACCTGCTGTGAAATTTAACGCTACATGCGAGACGGCCAATTCTGTATTGACATTTAGACTCACAGTAAAAGATAACAATAATGCCACCTCTTCGTCGTTGATTCATGTTAAAGTTGTATATGGCCCCTCTTCAGCGATATGTAAAGATGCAGCGTTTACATCGTCCCCCTTGCCACTCACCTTTACCACTGGCACCACATATCCCTTTAAGGTAAATCTTGGAACTAAGTTTAATTCAATTTCTAAGGTTATTGCAATCAGCAAGTATGAGCCTTCCGATCCATTTGGAAACGGAGATAAATATTTCATAAGTAATTTTGGAGGTAAAAATACTACAACTGGAGACCCCAAAAGAACAATCGATATATTGAACATCACCGATCTTCATAAAACAAATCAGTTCCTCGGTGGAAATTTTACAAGTAATTATACTTCAAAACAAGGTAAATTCACATTGACGGGATTAAAATTCTGCTTAGAGGGAGTACCGTCAAATTCTACCGGTTTATCAATGCTATCAAACTCTTCGTTACTTGCAAACAACCCTAAGAATATTAATGATAAATGCAATATTACAAGTTCACATTCACAAACAGCAATTAAGAACACAACATTGACATCGACTAGAGCAGTATTATCAGCTAATTCTACAACAACTCGTGCTAATTCTGCTCTAAATAATGCTAGTCGATACCAGTACGGAGTTCCGCAACAGTCGCCTTCTACTTTTTCTCCTCAATATGCATATCCTCCCTACCAAACTTCCCCTTATCCATATTCTACTTCCCCTCAATATGGATATCCTTATCCATATCAAAATCAAAATCAACCACCTGTAGCTAATGCCGGTCCCAGTCAGGTAGTGAGCCCGGGTGCATTTGTAGTACTTAATGGTGCTGGAAGTTATGATCCAAGTAGCGGTTTCATAATATCGTATCAGTGGCAACAGATTGCTGGAGCTGTTGCAGTGCCGCTGGCTGGTGCTAATACTATTACTGCAACATTTACAGCTCCTTTTGTTACAGGTGCCACTACACTGACATTTAGATTGACAGTAACGAAT
>CAKOFP010000104.1 GCA_933226995.1 Candidatus Nitrosopolaris rasttigaisensis
AGACTTCCGTATTAGGTAAAGGCCTAGTACGTCCATGGAAATGCATGGTTGTCATACTAGGAATAATAGGTTAACCGCTAGTTCGAAAGAAATGGCGTGTAGTCCAGACCTAGGATGGTAAGGGCAAACCACATGGCTGTTTGGAACCTACAAAGGCAGTCACGAAGAGAAAGCCACATGTCTTCGAGAATCAGTCGGATAATCTGAATTAAGTCGAGGAATCCTTTTGAAATATAATTAAGCCATTGCTGGCAACCTTTCATGACGATTGTTACAAATATCGGTTACGTACGCATTTTTGTTGATCTCGTGCTTGTCAATACTTATTGAAGTATTGAACTGGCCAGCACCTGAACCAAAGGAACCCCTTTTTGTAATGAAGCTTCCATTGTAGTATCCATTGTAGTAAACTTGTCAACACGGTCGTTCGCCCCATGTCAGTATGACACAATTTATATAATTATGCTGTCTATAGTAGCTGAAATAGAGATGGCAGATAATTCACGAGGGGGGATGTCTGCAAAAAAGGTTTACCCGGAAAAAGGAAACCCAAAGGAAAAAGAGAACATATTCATTTTATGTGACACATGTTTCTGGTGTGCAGCGTACTTTGGTAAGTTTATGTTGCCTGTGGAAGATAGATGTCCCATTTGTTTAACTACAGAACTTTCAAGCTTCCCAATATTATCTAACGAATCATTTACTTTTGATTATGATCAAAAATATGGTGTTGAATTAAAGTTTGGGGTCAAGAATGAATATTAAAAGTATCTAGAAAGATGCTTTTGATTGAAGAATCGACGAACTATTTCTGAGATAACAATTGAAAGATAGAATAAATGGAGGACTCCAGTCTTAGGCATGTTGTTTCACTACCACAGCTACTTAGTTAATCGGCGAGGAATTTTCGATTATATCGTTCTATGCGAATTTGTCCTATTTTATCTTGTTTATTATACATATTTGTGTTTTTGTTGAAATGTGTATAAATTGATAAATCGATATCTATTTATATCGATATGTGTATATATATAGTATGCAAAGAACACTTACTACCCCAGAAAAGACTTCCCAATTATTGGTAAGAATTAATGGGACATTACCGAATATTTCCACGATGGACGATGAACACAAATCTGAAAGAGCTGCAGAAATAAAACGAAAGGAAATAATTGCAAATACTTCTTGTTCTATATTCAGCACATCTCCTTCTGCTTCTGATAGCAGCGGTGTGAACACAAATTTTCATCTTCTAGTCGATGTGGGTGAAGGTGTTGTTGAGAGCTTGGAAAAAAGTGGAACTGATGTTACGTCAGCTCAATCAAAAATAGTAATATCTGATATTCCAAATGCTGTCCTGATTACACATTCTCATGATGATCAGGTAAAGGACCTTCCTAAGCTTTTCAATAAGGTTGTAGACGGATCTGATAAGGTCAGTGTATATTGCACCAAAGAGTGTTTTGACCAAATTATGAGCAAATTTCCTCAACTGGCAGAAAGACGATCAGCTTTTAACATCATAGAACCAAATAAGCCCTTTACAACTGGTCCATTTACGGTAACACCGGTTGTTGCAAATCACGGTGCTAATTCCACTCCAAGCTCTGTAATTTATGTTGTCAAGTATCAAGACAAGAAGATCATTATGGGTTGGGACTTCCTGTCCTTGCCTAATGCAGACGAGAATTTGTTGTGGAACCCGGATCTTTTAGTCTTAGGCACACATACTTACAATCCGCATCCCGAATCAGGGATGATCTCTGTAATTGAGGCATACGAGCTTGTAAGGAGATGGAATGCAAAGGAGAGTTATCTTGTCCAATATAGTGGCTTATTAGATTTTAAGGAGAGTAAAAATGAATGGTTCAAAGGTCCTTCTAAGGCAATGACAACAGCAGAACTCCAAAGAAATATTGATTCTCATCTGAAAGTTAGCGGAGATAATGGTAGATTTAGAATAATAGTTGCAAATGAAGGAATGCTTTGGGCTGCTAAAGAGGATTCACACCTGCATGAAGAGGAGAATAATAAAAACCCTATTGGAAGCGTCATTGATGTAGAGGGCCTTCAGAAGTATACTTTCAAGATAGAGAAAGACACCAAAGTAGACAAATTGAGAGTAATAGTAGAAGACAGGATTAACAGATACTCGATGCAATTTGACAGACCGCATAAGGATAAGGGTAATGAGTTTATTATTCGTGGTGAGGGAGAGCAGGGTACGTTCTCTAAAGGTCCAGTATTAAAAATGGAATTAGTTCATTCAGAGTCAAAAGATACTCCTTCTGCGTTGAAGATACTGGCAGACAAAGGTAATATACTCAAAGGGAAAAAGGATGTCTTCCATGATGACATATTGATAAGTGATATCGATGCAAATAGACTTAAAAAATACTTCCGAGAAAACTTTGTCGCAAGCAGCAAATAGCATATGGATTCCCTCTATATGTTTGTATAGTGGTATCTCCTTATAGAGAAGGTGGGTAAAATGAATATAGTCGTAGAAGATGACATCGAAGAACGATTTAGAAGGACAGTGGCTAATACTAAAGGCTTCAGGAAAGGAAATATCAGTATAGCGTTACAAGAAGCTATAGAACTATGGATAAAAGATCAGACAAAGCGTAAATCACCAAAAGATGGAGAGTAATGTCAATGTCTAAAGGTACCGTCTCGTAGTGACAGTATAGCGCCGAGGAATTGGCATGGTACCACTCATTTGATAGACTCGGTGTTATTACTATTAGCTCTGGTATTCCATGATTCCAAGACGGACTACGACGGAGGAACTGGATTTGAGCAAGTAGCCAGAAAACCAGGAATATGAAGAAGTAACTACGTATATAATAGTAACTTATATAGACCGTCCTGGAAAGGAGTGTGATTTCCAAGCAAGAGCAGTAGATACATTCGGTGATAAAGATGCTACTCCTGCCAAATTTTCATGTACCGTACTTCGAAATAGAAAATGTATTTATAGTTTTTTTGTTGTAAGCATTCCAATGCAAAAACAAATTTCGTTCGTGATAACGGCGGCAATATTGTTGACAGCATTCGTAACAGCAGCCCTATACACTTTCAGCGTAGCAAACGCACAGGCACCCGCTGGCGTGGGGACGGCAAAGAACGCAACTACTGCTGCGTCCAATTCGACAAAGAACGCAACTAGTGCTGCTGGTGCAAAGCCTAACGCAACCGGCTAATATCAAAAAGAAGCGTCTCGTGTTAGTAGAACTTAGAACTTGCTTACTCAGCTGCCTCCTCGTAAAGATGAGTTAATCTAGAGGCTCTATTTCATGCTGCTGACCATGATCATAATCCGATCCAGTACTGGATCGAAAACAGAGCCGGCTCCGATCCTATAATTAAAATGATCCAAAAGTACCAGAGAAACAAAAGTTAGGTTATCTTAGACTTACAAAAGAGTGCAATGAATCAATGTTTAATTTTACGGCTAACGGTGTTTCTGTGCTTGCACTAAAGAACATTATAGA
>CAKOFP010000105.1 GCA_933226995.1 Candidatus Nitrosopolaris rasttigaisensis
AATGTCAAGAAAATGGCGCAGATTTCATAACTGTGATGCCATATTTTCTCTATCCTGGAATGAAATTAAAGGATTCGGTCAAGCAAAGCGCTAGAATCTGTAAGATTAAAAAGCTGAATTTGGTGATTACAAAGCCCCTTAGTTACCATTCTATGATGACACAATTGGTAATTGATAGAATCAACTGCTTGAAAAAAGAAAAGAGTATTCGATATTCCGATCTTGAATGTGATATTCTTCTTATAGGCCACGGCAGTAGTGATAAAAATGCCAGAGATGCTTTTATCTATATCGTCAATACATTAAGGCCCTTTTATCGTGCAGTAAAATTTTGTTTTCTTGAATTGGACAAGCCTAACATACAGGAAGGGCTAAAAAGCCTGCTCGATAATAACCCAAAAGTTGTCATACTAATGCCATACTTTCTTCATAAAGGGGCCCATATAAAACGGGATGTCATTGGTGACGTTAATGAGGCGCTAAAAAAACACAGGTTCGAAAACGCATTTATGACGAGTCACTTGGGGGTGGATCAGAAATTAATCGATCTTCTAATCGAGCGAGCAAGGGAGGTTGAGGATAAAAGATTTGGATTCTGCTGACCTGCGACCAGAAACTGCCTTCGATAGAGGGATGGCAAAAAGAGCGTACGATATAGAAAAAAAAAGCTTTGAGATAATAGATAGCGAAATAGGGGATCATGACTATAATCGGTTAGAATGGGATATTGTACGGAGGGTTATACATGCTACCGCAGATTTCGATTTTGTGACTACGGCTAAGATAATTTTTCGTAATGATGCGCTAGTATCAGGCTTTAATGCTATGAAAAGCAAATGTACTATTGTCACGGACGTCGATATGGTTCTCGCAGCTTTAAATAAAAAATCGCTTTCAGCTCTTGGGCTTAGTGCTGTCTGCCATATCTCAAATAAAACTTTGGTAGAAATGTCGCGGCAATTAAACAAGACTAGATCAGAAATGGCAATGCGTCACGCGGCTAATGAAATGAATGAGGGAATAGTACTCATAGGTAATGCACCGACCGCATTATTTGAAACGATAAAGATGATAAATGAGGGCGCGACGAAACCTGCGCTAGTGATAGGTATGCCCGTTGGTTTCGTTTCCGCACCGGAGTCAAAAGAAGAACTTTCCAAGACGAAAATTCCGTTTATCACTAATAGAGGCAGGAAAGGCGGAAGCGCCGCAGCATCTTCAATAATGAATGCATTAATGCTTCTGCTCCAGAAATTAGGAAAAAACGACAACATCGACTACGAAAACCCCTATAAATTGTAGGATAATATTTTTTATAATATATTAAGAAGGACGGACACAAGTTCTGTGACAGATATGGCTTCGAAGAAATCTACAACAATTGGCGAGATTATGAGTGAAAGATTGGAAACGGTCAATGAATCTGACACTGCTCAACAGGCAGCCAAGAAATTGAGGAATAGTAATGTGAGCTCCCTGTTAGTCGTAGATAGCGGAGGTAAGTATGTAGGAATTATAACGGAGCGTGACCTGGTGAGACGCGTTTGTGCTAAAGATGTAAGCAGTAGCAATGTCATAATTGAGAAAATAATGTCAACTCCTCTTATTACAATCGATTCGGGCTCTCTACTACGAGTAGCAGCTAGTGTAATGATCCAAAACAAGGTAAGACATTTGTTGGTTGTCGGTCACAATGGGGCTGAAGGAATTGTTACTACTGGCAACTTTACTAATTATTTGAAGCAAAATGTGGATATGGACGAAGTGAACACGGCCATCATACATAGCCTGTTCGAAGAAAAAGAAGAAGAAGAAGGAATGCCTCCGAGCTAAACTCTGCCCATAACTCAAAGATAGCGACAATTATCTCACAGATATCAATCCTGAGAAAAGATTTAGATTTTCAGAGCAAAAAAATTTAACTAGAAGTTCGAGGAAGAAAAAGAAAAGATGGTCGTTGAAGGAAATAAAAACAGAAATCGAAATAAACGCATCAGCTGAAAAGGTTTGGCAAGTGCTTACGGATTTTGCTCATTTCCCTGACTGGAATCCGTTTATCCGTGAAATTATTGGAACTGTTATGGAGGGATCAAAGCTGGAGATACATATCTCAACCTCTAGTGGGAAAAATAGGACGTATAGGCCGACTTTAACAAAGATTGAACCAAATCATGAACTCAGGTGGTATGGCAAAGGCTTGCTACCTGGACTGTTGAATGGCGAGCGCATATTTACAATAGAGCAGCTCGAACAAAATCATGTGCGATTGATCCATCGAGAAATCTTCAGCGGTCTTGGCAGCTTCCTTGGGGGCGACCGTATGGATAAGGACATTCGTCATACCTTCGAAGAAATGAACTATGCATTGAAAAAAAAGATTGAACATGGCGGTCGCTGAATTAATGATTTTCAGAGCTGCAGAATCGTTTTCACAATCATAACCTCCGCTAGGTCTTAGCACGATTTTTATTGAAACTTTCAACAAGCTGACGTGGCAGCCGTGTATCGGCGAAGTGGATATGCATATATGACGCGAGGCAGTTGTGGACTTTAAAACCATCCTTCTTGCCATCAACGCCATTCCCTCTAATCATTGTGTAGGCGAATTTTGCATCACCTGCGATATTTCTAATCCTTGAGTAATGGAATTCGTGTCCTCGGATATTAGACATGTTGCTAAATGGAGATGCATTGCAGTTAGCATTAGTATAATTCAAAGTTAACTTTTGAGTCATAAAAGTATCCGCATCAATGAGACCGACCATCTTCTTCTTTTTCCATCTTTTAGTGCTCCGACGGCCCAATTCGTACTCGCCTATTGATCGGGTTAGGTACATTAACCCGCCGCATTCGGCATAAATTGGAGTACCGTTTTCAGCTGCCTTCAAAATTGACATTTTCATCGAATGATTTGTACTGAGTTTTTCTGACAAAACTTCTGGAAATCCACCTCCAAGTATAATACCAGAGATATCCTCAGGTAAGGTGCAATCATGAACAGGACTGAAAAATAAAAGGTTTACCCGTTGTTTCCTCAGAGCATCAAGGTTGTCGGCATAATAAAAATTGAACGATTCGTCCAACGCAACAGCTACCTTTAATCTACCAGTTGACAAATGCGCTGTAGATTGTTTATTACGCACCTCGCTTGGCTCGTTCCACACATCTCTTATTTTGTCGAGGTCAATCTGTTCAGCCGCATATTTTGCCGAGCGAATTATCGCTCTCTTTTTTTTGTCTTCAAGGGCTGCGGTAGGGATCAGGCCTAAGTGACGCTCTTCCATTCTGATTTTCTTATTCCTCTCTATAATACCTACAATTGGAACTTTGATTTTTCCCGCAAAAGCATCGCTAATAAAAGTCGCATGTCTTTGACCTGCGACATTATTTAGAATAATTCCTGCTATCTTTAACGATTTACTAAAACGTATGAAACCCAAAGCTATCGCCGCGATAGATCTCGCTGCCTTCGCCGCGTCAATCACTAATATGATGGATGAATCCAAAAGTCTAGCAACATGAGCCGTACTACCAAAATCATCTTTACCAGATACTCCGTCAAAAAGCCCCATAGCTCCTTCGATTACTCCAAAGTCAGCATCAAAACAGCAGCTATTGAAACATTGTAGTACTCCGCTCTTGCGCATCATCCATATATCCAAGTTTCGAGATTGCCTACCGGTCACATAAGTATGATAACTGGGATCGATGAAGTCGGGACCAACTTTGAAAGGTTGAACTACGAAGCCCTTCCTCTTAAGGGCATACATAATTGCTGCCGCAATAGTACTCTTTCCTACTCCGCTGGTTACGCCAGCAATTACTATTTTTCTTACGCTCAATTGTTTGACTGACTATTGAGTGCATAGTATATTGAATTTATTTTAAGTTAATGGATCCCGGCCCCAACTAGAGTAACATTGAAATGAGAATTAGGTTTTTATTAAATGCGGGCTGTTAATATTTTTATGATTAGTCTTAATTCTCCTCAAGTTCCTGTTGTAAGCTAAACCGAATCTGTGTGCTTCGTCTCTGATATACTGGATTACTTTTAGAGCGGGACTATTTCTAGAAAGAATGACAGGGTGGGTTGAGTCTGGAGAATAGATTTCTTCATTTTCCTTTGCAAGCGATATACACGGTACCTCTAATCCAGCTTTATGAAGAGCATCTATTGCAGAATGTAGTTGTCCTTTTCCTCCGTCAATCACTATTAGGTCCGGTAGAGGTTGGGCGCCTGCACGAGGATAGTTTTCGGTTTGTATTGGTGAATATCTTCGTGTCACTATTTCTTGTATCATTGCGAAATCATTCTGGTTGAACGTCAATCTAATTTTGAACTTCCTGTAGCCATCTTTATACGGTTTGCCATCAATAAAACGTGTACAAGCTCCGACAGCGTATGTATTTCCGAAGTTGGAAATATCAAAGCAGTCGATTACTGAAGGGATAATTGGCAAGTGAAGGATATTTTTCAATTCTACTATCCCTGGAGCGTGACCCTTTGCAACGTATAATTTAAGGTTGCGCATAACCAAATCCATTAGATCTTTTTTTTCTTTTAGCTTAAAGTCATCTGAAACTAACCTAATGTTCACCTTGTGGTCTGTGAATCGCTCAATCGACGCCTCTAATGCGTCCCTAGATACGGGCAGTTCATTAACGTAAACAAACCTAGGAATTTCAAGCACCGTTGAATAGTATTGTGAAAGGAAAGTAGCGAGAGAATTATCTCCAATGAGCTCAAAATCAAATTTTTTCCTGTCTGTGATGACGCCTTTTGTTCGTCGCAAGGTCATTACGTGTGCGACTGCAGTTTCAATTTCTTTTATAATTCCTACATATTCTTCGTCGAGATTACGACGCAGAAACCTTTCCATTTTTTGTTTTGCACTCAGATTATTTAATCGACGTAGAGTATCGCGTATCTGCTGGGCTTTCTCATAGTCTTGAATTTCAGCAGCTCGCTTCATCTCAACTTCCATTTCGTTAACAAACTTGACGATATTGCTTTTTCCACGTAGGATACTGTGGAGCGTGTCAACATTCTTCTTGTATTCTTCTCTTGTCACGTTGTTGATACATGGGGCGTCGCAATTTTTAAGAAAATATTCCAGGCAAGGCTTCTTTGGTAACTTGTCGCAAATTCTAATTTTGAATAATTTTCTTACTAGTCCAACAGTAAGAAATTTTGAACTTCCACGAACAAAAGGGCCGTATACCTTGCCTTTTGGTCCGTAAATATCACCCTTTCTATTACGTCTTGCGACAAGTAACCGTGGAAAAGTCTCATCTGTGATCTTCAGATATGTATACCTCTGCTGATCTTTTAGTTCTATATTGAATACAGGTCGGTACCTTTTGATTAGGTTCGATTCTAGTAAAAATGCCTCGACCTCATTATCTGTAAGGATGAAGTCTATATCATGAATCTTGCCAACGAGTCTTGAGGTTTTCCAGTTATCATTCTGGTGGGGAATATTTTCGCTGATAGACGCACTTTGTTTTAAGAAGTAGGAGCCAACACGCTTCTGCAGATTCTTGGCCTTCCCTATGTAAATTATATTACCTGAGCTATCCTTCATTATATAAACGCCCGGTGCCGCCGGAAGGCGTTTAACCTGTAGATTAATTTTTTCTATAGCTAGTGCGATGTTCTTGCACCTTTTCTGATAATCATCTGATCTATTGACAGCTTTGGTTTTAGATATCTACCTGTGTAGCTGTCTTCTTTCTTAGCAACATCTTCAGGCGTTCCGGCTACGATTATCTCGCCACCTCCATCTCCACCTTCGGGGCCGAGATCAATAATCCAATCAGCACAAGCTATAACATCTAGGTTATGTTCAATAACGATAACGGTATTGCCAAGATTAACCAACGTGTTCAAGACACTCAATAATTTGCTAACATCTGCAAAATGAAGACCAGTAGTGGGCTCGTCAAGTATGTATAGAGTTTTTCCAGTATCTCTTTTTGAAAGTTCAGCTGCAAGTTTGATCCTTTGCGCCTCACCGCCTGACAACGTAGTGGCAGGCTGGCCTAATCTGATGTATCCTAGACCGACCTTATTAAGAGTCTGAAGCTTTTTTTCAACAATAGGAACGTTTTTGAAAAATTCTAACGCTTCCTCCACCGTCATATCTAGGACTTCAGAAATTGTTTTTCCTTTATATTTTACCTTAAGTGTTTCAGAATTATATCGTTTACCTTTGCATTCATCACATGTTACATAGACGTCAGGTAGGAATTGCATCTCAATCCTCCTTACACCACCTCCTTCGCAGGTCTCGCAACGACCTTCAGAAACATTAAAGGAAAATCTGCCCGGCTTATAGCCAAGTTCCCTAGCATGAGGGGTCTTTGAGAAGAGCTCCCTAACTGGTGTAAAAGCATTGACGTAAGTAGCAGCGTTAGATCTTGGTGTCCGGCCTATTGGTGACTGGTCTATTCCAATCACCTTATCTACATGTTCTAAACCTGAGATACTATCGTACTTACCGGGTCGTTCCTTAGAATCATAAAAATAATTGGTAAGAGCCCTGAAAATGATATCATTTACCAGAGTTGACTTACCCGAACCTGAAACGCCGGTAACGACCGTCATGCACCCTAGCGGAAACTGGACGTCAATAGATTTCAGATTATTCTCGCGAGCACCATGCACTGCTATCCAATTAAGGGGGGTCCTCCTATTTTGTGCAGGATGGGACACATGCATATCGCCACGCAAATAAGCACCAGTGATAGAATCTTTGGTGTCTAGAATTTTTCCTAATGTACCACTTGCAACAATCCGCCCCCCGTGAACACCGGCACCCGGGCCTATGTCAACAATCCAATCCGAACAGCGGGTAACTTCTTCGTCGTGTTCGACAACTAGCAGCGTGTTGTCGAGATCGCGTAATTTCTTGAGTGTATCGATTAGTCTTGCATTGTCTCTCTGGTGCAAGCCTATCGTAGGCTCATCTAAGACATAAAGGACACCGGTCAGATTGGAACCGATTTGAGTGGCTAATCTAATCCTTTGAGACTCGCCACCGGATAAGGAAGCTGTCATTCGGTTCAAAGTTAGATAAGTTAAACCTACGTTGCGCAGGAAGTCAAGTCTTGAAATTATTTCTTTTAGTATGATTCTGGCTATGTGTCTCTCTGTTTCTGAAAGTGTTATTTTGTCAAAAAAATTGAAACATTCATCAATTGAAAGATCGCAAATATCGATTATTGATTTCTGTTGAACCTTCACAGACAGAACTTCGTCTCGTAATCTTTTTCCATGACATTTTTCGCAAGGCTGCTCACGCATGAATTGCATGAGTTCCTCCCGTTTTGAATCAGATTCAGTCTCCTTGTAAGTGCGTTCCAAATTGGGAATGACACCTTCAAAGCGGCCACGATATTCCCATCTCGAGTCAGAATATCTTGATTCGTACCTGTATTGAATATTTTCATCAGTCCCATAAATTATAATTTTTAGTTGCTTGTCTGTCATACCTGAAATTGGAGTCCGGAGGTCGAAGCCGAACCGCTTGCCTACATCTCTAAGCATTGCTGACCGAAATGTTGCAAAATGACCGGCCCACGGTTTGACTGCTCCTTCCAAAATGCTCTTCGATTTGTCCGGAATAATTAGTTCAGGATCGAATTCTATTTTAATTCCCAGGCCGTTGCATTCTCTGCATGCACCAAATGGAGAATTAAAGGAAAAACTACGCGGTTCTAAATCACCTAGGCTGATGCCGCAGCGGGCACATGCATTGCGTTGAGAATACAACGTATCTTCGCTATCAGTGGAAGCGACTACGACGCCATTCCCCACTTTCAATGCTGACTGGACTGACTCAAACAATCTACTTTTATCGTCATCGGTTGGTATCAATCTGTCAATAACAACTTCAATGGTGTGCTTCTTTTGCTTGTCCAGTCTAGGATACGAGAATTTTCGATGGCCACTAGAATCGTAGCTGCTTTCATCATCTAGGTTTGTAAGTTCGCCATCTAATCTCACCCGCGCGTATCCATTGTGTTTCAGTTCATCAAATAATTTCTCGTAGGTTCCCTTTTTGGATTGAATTACTGGTGCAAGTATGATCGTCTTCTTCTGCTCTGCGGTTCTGAGTATAGAATCTGTTATCGAATCCGCAGATTGGCTTGTGATTTTTTGCGTGCAATGAGGACAATGCGGTATGCCTATTCGGGAGTATAGAAGTCTAAGGTAATCATAGATTTCGGTAACAGTTCCTACAGTCGAACGAGGATTTTTGCTCGTGGTCTTTTGCTGAATTGAGATCGCTGGTGACAAACCGTCGATCGAGTCAACATCCGGCTTATCCATTAGCTCCAAAAATTGTCTAGCATAGGCTGATAGCGACTCTACATACCTCCTTTGGCCTTCTGCATAAATAGTATCGAATGCAAGGGTCGATTTGCCCGAGCCTGACAATCCAGTTATGACGACCAGCTTGTTCTTTGGAATCTCTAAGCTAATGTTTTTCAAGTTGTGTTCTCTTGCGCCGCGAATGATAATTTTATCATGCAAACTTTATTTATTCAACCCCTGACAAAATTGGTTCTCCTAAAGCGCGATTTATCTTTGTCAACTTGTCCCTAAATTTTATCGCGTTCTCAAAATCCAAATCCTCAGCATACTTCTTCATTGTTGACTCAGTTTCAAGCGCGACTCTTACTAGATCTAACCTCGTCATCGATTTCGTATCAAGTTGTACACCCAGATACTCGTCTGGTATCTCTCCTGCTCTCTCTGGAATTGCCTTGATAATTGATTGTGGAATTATTTCGTTTATTATGTTGTAGTTTATCTGCCTAGTTCGTCTCCTTTCTGTTTCGTTGATCGAGTTCCTGATAGAGTCAGTCATGGTATCAGCGTACATAATGACCATTCCATCAATATTTCTAGCGGCACGTCCGAATGTTTGGATAAGGCTAGTATTATTACGTAAAAATCCTTCTTTATCTGCATCCAAGATTGCTACAAGTGATACTTCAGGAATATCTAACCCCTCTCTGAGCAGGTTTATACCTACCAAAACATCAAATTCCCCTAATCGGAGCTGTCTAATGAGTTCCGTCCTTTGCAATCCATCTATTTCTGAGTGCATATAACGTACTTTAACTTGATTCGTTGCGAGAAACTCTGCTAGATCCTCAGCCATCCTTTTTGTCAATGTCGTAACAAGCGTTCTCTGATTCTTGGCAGACCTAAGTGAGATCTCATGGATCAGATCTTGTATCTGATCCCTTGTAGGTCTGATTACCAGTTTGGGATCAACCAACCCAGTAGGCCTTACCAGCTGTTCAACTGTTTGCCAGCTTGACTTGATTTCAAATTCGGATGGAGTAGCGGAGACAAAAATGACATTTTTCATATACTTCTGAAATTCTTCAAACCTTAATGGGCGATTGTCGAAAGCGCTCGGTAGTCTGAACCCATAATCTACTAGCATCTTCTTCCGGGTATGATCGCCTTTATACATTGCCCTCAATTGTGGGATTGTAACATGCGATTCGTCTAGTACGACCAGAAAATCTTCACCGAAAAAATCTAACAAGCAATATGGCGGCTGTCCAGGTGCCCTGCCATCTAAGTGGCGTGAATAATTTTCGATTCCGGAGCAGTAGCCTAATTCTTGTATCATTTCCAAGTCATACTTAGTTCGAGAAGAAAGTCTCTGCTTTTCTAGCTCGGTTGGCAATTTAGCAAGCCAGCTCTTCAATTCCTGTTTTATAGATTCGATTGCAGATAATCTTGAATCTTCTCCAATAACATAGTGTTTCGCAGGAAATATCTTCACGGAAGAAGTATCTCTTATTTTTCCCATAGTTAGATGATTATGGATAGTTAACTTTTCGATTTTATCACCATACAACAAGATACGAATTATATCGTCTGAGTACCCCGGGATGATGTCAACTACATCTCCCTTTACCCTGAAACTGCCCGGAGTGAGGGACAAGTCATTTCGTTGATAACGGGCCTCGATCAAGTTATGAATCAACTTCTTTCTGTCCAAGCGCATACCTTCCGTCAAGGTAATCGCAGTCTCGTCCCATTCGGACGGAGATCCAAGAGAGTATATGCATGACACCGTTGCGACGATAATAGTAGGCTCACCAGACATCAACATCGCTGTGGCCTCAAGCCTCATTTTTTCAATCTTTTCGTTAACCTCTGTATCCTTTTCAATATAGGTGTCTGTCTGGGGGATATAGCTCTCAGGCTGGTAATAGTCATAAAAACTTACAAAGTAGCCTACATTGTTATACGGAAAAAACTCCTTAAATTCGGCATATAGCTGGGCAGCGAGCGTTTTGTTGTGCGAAACTACTAGAGTGTTCTTGTTTGTTCCAGCTATAACATTAGCTATAGTGAAAGTTTTTCCGCTACCCGTAACTCCAAGTAACGTTTGGAGACCAGGCCTTCTTGAGACGCCGAATGATAACTTATCAATAGCTTCAGGCTGGTCGCCTCGTGGCGAAAATGCTTTTTTTGTCAAGACAAATGCGTTGCTACTCTTGAGCACAGACGGCATCAATCAACGAAACGATCATATATTGTTATAGCATCATAAACGGGAACATCAGCGCGACTGGAAACTTGCAAATCACTATCGTATAGGAAAACTTTTCTTCTACAGGCCGATAATAGGTATCATGAGAAAGCCTGATTATGCAATCAACAGGCAAGAGTTCTTGTCGTTCTTAGAAAACGAAGCCAAATTACGTCTCGATGGTTTTATAGAAGGTGCAATTGAGGTCGCTGAAGAAGTGCATCATGGTGTAACAAGAGAGGACGACGTTTCGCTATTCCTTGAAACGCATACTTGGCCAGTTGCAATAGATGTAGTAAAACACTATCGATCAGTCAACCGAACTATTACTAGCGTAGAGGTTGCATCTGCAATATTACACGATATACTAGAAGATAACGATAGAATTCTTGATTCGCATAAAACTAACGAATACGGTTTTGAGGCCTATCTAAGCTATAGGTTTGGCAACAGAGTCCAAGAAATAGCCACTCGACTGAAGGTTCGGCCCTTAGAAAACTTCACCGGAGCCAACAACGAGGAACGCGAGCTAAACAGGTTCCGTGAATATTGTGCCATTCTTATGTCATCTGAATATGACGTGAAGACAATCAAACTTGCGGACAGACTTAACAATATGAAGTTCATTTTGGGAGTAGCACAAATGAACAAGAAGGTAATCTACGATAAAATGAAGCGGTATATGCGAGAGGGAGAGGACTTCTATCTTGCATACACAATGTTGCAGCCAAAACTTCCTTGCTTTTATGCGAACATACGATCCACTTATGAAAAGCTTCGATCAATATATTTCGAGCAAACTCTCACCATGCCACAGTCACAGTAAAGGAATCAAACGCGTCAACACCAACAACGGACAGGGGCCCACCATGTAGTAAGCTCTTGAGCGTTACTAGTTCGATGTCTAGTAAGTACGCTTGCCTTTCATAAAGAAATTTTATAGATTACGAACGTGTGTTTTGAATATGGATTCCCGAAAAGAAGAAGCCAATTGAATTTCCACGCAATACATCATCAGTTTGTTCCATAACCCATTTAAGGGCATTATATGGAGATAGCAGAGTTAATGGCCTCACCGCTAAATTTAGCAGTAATAGTGAAACTTGAGCCTGATTTCTCTGAGGGCAGTGTCAGCTACAACTCGGACGGGACATTAAATCGAGCAGAGACGAAAAGCATTCTTGGTCCACACAGTGCTATTGCTTCAGCTGCGGCTTTTTATGCCAAAGTTAAGTACGGTGCTGTTATCTCCGTAGCAACCATGGGACCGCCAATTGCCGATACTGCTTTACAACAGGCGCAGTTAGTTTCTGATGCAGATTCCCTACATCTTTATAGTGATAGGATTTTTTCTGGAGCCGATACTTTGGCAACAGCAGAGGTTTTGAAAACTGGGATAAAGAAAATGGAAGTTACCGGAAAAATGGACATTGTATTTTCAGGACATCGAGCTTCAGATGGTGAGACAGGACAGACTGGTCCACAGACTGCATGGAAACTAGGTCATACTTTCCTAGGCAATGTAATTAGTTACGATGTCGATATCGAAAAACGAATTTTGACAGCGAAGCGATTGATAACCTTGCAAGGGACCCCAGACGTAATCGAAGAAATAGAGGCTCCCTTACCGGTATTCATAACTGTAGACCCCTCTTATAGGTCAGTTTTTAACACTGTCTCGCTGCGTCTGGCTTCGGTAAAATATCAGAAGGAAGCGGAGCAAAGAGCACAAAATTATAAGAATTATCTGAAGACTTTTAATGCCCAGCAGCTTGAAGTAGATCCGAAATTCGTTGGGTTGCCAGGCTCGCCAACGATTGTATACAAAGTTGAGAGGATCCCCAAAGCCAGGGCAAGTAGGAGTGCTGAGGTTATCCATGGCTCTGACCAGCAGCAACTACGCAGGGTTGCTGAAAAAATCAACGAAATTGTCGGACGAGTGGTGAATCCATAGCGACTATGGCTGCGTCAACGGTACAACCCGACCCTAGAACAGTCATGCCAATGAGGGAGAACTCCACTAATAGTGCCAATGAAAGCGAAGGAAGCTACCGACACCTCTACGTTGTAGTAGAGCACGATGACAGTAAACCAATTCCTGTCACGCTCGAGATGCTGGGTGAAGCGAGGCGGCTCATGGATATTTTTAATGCTAGATACTCATCAAATGAAAAGGTAGTTGCAGTCGTATTAGGAATTAATATCAAAAAATTGTGCGAGGAATTAGTTTACTATGGCGCAGATGCAGTAATTTGTGTAGAAAATCCCAATCTACGATACCCAATAAATTTGATTGATACAAAGGTTATCAGTCAAGTTGCTAGAGATAAGGTTTGTGTATCGAAGGTTTCGCCGGAATATAGGGAAGAATTTAAGAAACCGAGATACATGTTCTTCTCAGCGGACAACATCGGCAGGCACTTATCAGCAACCGTTCTCGCCGAATTAGAATCAGGGCTTGCGTCTGACATCAACAAATTGGTTATTGAAGACCTTGAAATCAAGCACGAACATAAGACAAAGGGTCAGCTTGTGAAATACGAAAAAACCTTGGAAATGTACCGGCCAGATTTCTCAGGCTTTCTCTGGACCACCATATTGTGCCTGGATAATCGAAATCCAGTTATACAAAGGGAATATCATCCCCAAGCATGCAGTATCATACCAGGCGTTTTTGCGCCCTTGCAACGCGACCCTGCTAGGACAGGAATCATAGTCGACTTTAGTCCAGAATTGGACCAGGCAGATAAAGCTGTCAAGGTACTGAATCGTCAAGTCACCAAGAGCCCTGTCGATTTCGATAGCCACAAGGCGATAATAAGTTTTGGGCGCGGAATCAAGGATTCACCGGAGGATAACATGAAATTAATACTAGAATTAGCTAACGAATTAAATGCCGAGATCGGAGTGTCACTGCCCATCTCGAAAAAGCCATATTCTGTGCGCGAACCAGTCTCTTCGCTCTATATGAACTCTGACAGAGTTATCGGAACTAGTGGTCGCAAAGTAGCACCCGCGGTATATGTTGCCATAGGAGTTAGTGGAGCGATGCAACACATCGCAGGCATGAAGGAATCCGGATTTGTTATCGCTATCAATGCTGATGAAAATTCCCCGATTAAAGACGAATGCGATATTTTCATCAGAGGCAGAATGGAGGAGGTACTACCCATCTTAATAGAAGAATTGAAAAAGCAAAAACAAGTTATGGAGGTCCACAAATAAAATTGGAACATTTCGACGTTGCCATAGTAGGAGGCGGCACAGCGGGCTTTAGTGCACTTCAACAATTGTCAAATCTAGGCAAGCAGGCAATTTTGATTGAGGCTGGGAAAACGCCGGGGTCGAAGAATGTTTCTGGGGGAATTCTTTATTCCAAGACGCCGAAAAATGGCAGAGTATATAATGTGGAGGACGTATTCGGACAAGAATTTGTGACGCAAGCCCCACTTGAAAGGCTCATCACAAAATACATTCTTCACGCTACTTCAAATGACAAGGTTTTCTCTATCGATCTCACGCCGGCTCACGAATATCAGTCAAACTTCGCGTATTCTGTCTTATTAACTAAATTAATTCCCTGGTTTGCAAAGCAAGCAGGAGAAAATGCAGAAAGACAAGGCGGTGGGATCGTAAGCGGTGTGCACGTTCGCGGGGTCAGTTGGAACGGCGATAAGACTATAGTTGAAACTGATGAACTTGAACCGTTCGAAGTAAAGGCGATAATTGCTGCAGATGGAGTTAATTCCGAGCTTGCTGACCTATCCAGGGCAAGACCCAAATTCACACCCGAGGAGCTGTATCAGGGGGTAAAGGTCGTAGTAAAGCTTCCAGAAGATATCCTTCAAGAAAGGTTCGATATAAAACCTAATGAAGGTGCTGCTCATCTTTTTGCAGGCGATGTTACGCTAGATCATATAGGCGGCGGATTTTTGTATACCAACCATGACACGCTCTCCTTGGGAGCTGTCTATCATTACGACTCACTAATGGAAAATCCTGTCGAGCCGTATGCTCTTGTGGATAGGTTATTGAAGAACCCACTTATCAGCGAATTTGTAAAAGACGAAGTCGCAATTAAAGAAGATATCGACAAGAGTCTTGCCACACAGGAACAATTAAGAGCTCGATTTGCTGTAAGTAAGCTACTAAAGAATTGGGGCGATCTACGTGATCAGTATTACTCTCGATTAGGAAGGGCAAGACTTATTGAAAATGGAAGATACAAATCTGAAGAAGAGATCAAAGCCAGGCTCGATAGTATTCGTAACGAATTAGTCGGTCGGTACAAAACAAAATTCGTCAATGACTATGTGGAGTTAGAATATAGTGCGAAGCTTGTGCCGGACGGCAAGCGATGCAGAATGAAAAAACCATATCGCAAGAATATTCTTTTTGTGGGGGATGCTGCCGGTCGCGGTATATTTGTCGGTCCTAGGATAGAAGGTCTTAATGTTGGAATCGACGATGCGGTAAGAGCGGCTAACAGCATCGCCCGATCCATAGATAGAAACAATTTCGCAGAGGAATACATGGGTGAATTTTATACCAAGTCCATCGAAGACAGCCCATATACACGCGACATGAAGGAGATCGATAAAGATTATTTGAAGCTCTTCTTGGATGCAGCTAAGGTCGTACCGATGGATATTGTAAAAGCTAGGTACGGCATAATCTTCAAATTAATGTCAAGTGGCATGTTGCGTGGTCTTGCTGTCGGCTTTGCCAATATACTTGGTTATGACCGTCTTTTGCCGATGGTTGAAACCCGGGAGACCTACGTGCAGGTGCCCATAGAGCTAGCTGAGAAATTAGGAACTCATACGGCTTCGACCTATAGCTGCACTATTCCTACGATAGCCCAGCGTATTGCAAAATTAAGGTACAATGATGATACTCTTTCTCACATTAGGATTTTGGACAAAAAAAGCGCTTTTATGAGAAAGATGGTGGTGCTTTGCCCCACGAAGTGCTATAGCATAGAACAGGAGGAAGTGATGCTTCAGCATGAGGGATGTATAGAGTGCGGTAGCTGCGCCAAAGAAACTGACTGGAAGCATCCTAGGGGTGAGAAGGGGATTGAATTTAGGTACGGGTAGACTTCAAGTCGGGGAGCGAGAATCAGTTTACGGATCTGTATGGTAATCATTAC
>CAKOFP010000106.1 GCA_933226995.1 Candidatus Nitrosopolaris rasttigaisensis
AAGATCGGATGAAGGTATCGTGGCCTTCAAATTGTATATACCATAGCCCACAACTACCTCCTCTACCAGGTCGGTACTATCAATTATATCCGATCTGTATCTTGGAATAGTGCACTTGATAATTTTGCCAGACATAACTTTCCCGTCCAACCTACTTTTCTTTAGACACTTCAAAATATCAGTAACTTTCAGATTCAGACCAAGTATTCTGTTGATATAGCTCGTTTCGACTTTGATGTAGGAAGGATCCATTTTAGGTGTCTCCTTATTTTGTCCTTCAGAATAATGAGTCGAGACTGTTTGAATTTCAAAACCCGCATCATATAATGCCATAGCCATTACTGAAAGAACATCCTCTGCTACTTCTAGATTATTTGCCGTAACTTCAACGAAGAGGTTCTTTGTAGCGGTACCTATTCTTGTCAAATTACTGTTGACAATCGGAGGAAAAGACAAAACATTATTTTCGGCATCTTGGATGAGCGGATATGCATCTGATTTTTGTAAAATGTATCCATATTGTTTGCCAACGTCGAATTCTTTTAAAATGTGTCGTATTGTGTGTTTAGCTAAATCTCCGAGTGGAATAAACGAAAAATCTTCTGGCACTGTCATATATGTAACAGGAAATTTGATAGCATCTAAATTATGAATTCCAATTGAGGCCTTCAATCTCCGCCTTCCAATCACATTCTGGAGGTCTTCTTGCATTGCAATTAGTTGCTTTATAGTTTCGTCATCAAGTTTACCATTTTTTGCAACCAACGATACGACGTATGGCCTAATCTGTCTTGTTGACATATCAACTTTGATTGCGCATCCACTTCTTCCAGACAACTTAAATTCGGGAATTCCAGTTTCAATTCCTAACAATCCTTTTACGGCTCTCGCGATTCCGTAATCTGAAGCAAAATCAGGTCTGTTAGGATTGTACTCAATTCTGACTGCGGCATTGTCGACGCCCTCAATATCGACTCCAATAAATGGAACGATCTTCAAAATATCGTCTAGTTTTTTGCCTGGGAAGAATTTTTTCAGCCTGTCGAAAGTGAATGCTACAACTGGCATCGTGGAGTACTCCTAAGCCAACCTAACTTATTCTCATAGAGATCACGCACATCTGTTAGTCCAAAGCGTAACATTGCAATTCTTTCTAGACCGCCTCCCCACGCAAGCACCGGATTATGTATACCCAGCGCTTTCGTCACTTGAGGCCTAAAAACACCCATTCCAAATAATTCGACCCATTTCTCCAGTTTTTCGTTATATATCATAGACTGGAGAGAGGGTTCTGTATAAGGAAAGAAGGTGGGCCAGAATTTTATTTTTTTAATACCTAATCTTGCGTAAAATTCGAGCTGCAAACCCATCAAATCCTGTAACGAAACTCTACTGCCTGTAACTATTCCTTCTATCTGAGTAAACTCTGCGAGGTGTTTATATGATACCTTTTCATTCCTGAAAACCCGACCGATCGAAAATATTCTGGCGTTTTCAGGTTTATTATCTGCAAGATACTTTATAGTAACGGCTGTCGTGTGCGTTCTTAGAACGATCCCCTTTGCCTCATCTATCTTCCATTCATATTTCCACCCATCCTTGTGAGCGCTAGAGATTTTGTGAACTTGATCCTCGGTAGCAAATTTGTCGTGCTTCATTTGTGCCAAATAGAACGTATCTTGTATATCCCGTGCCGGATGATCTTGTGGAGTGAAGAGAGCATCGAAGTTCCAAAAACTCGATTGCGTGATTGGCCCTTCAATTTCGGTGAAACCTAAGCCAACAAAAATTTCACTTATTTCATCGATGAGGTTCACTATCGGGTGCTTTCTTCCAGGAAATACTGAACGTACCGGGGCTTGAACGTCCATCGGAGGGAGATTAAAGCTCATGAATTTGCCGGGCGGAGCCTTTTTCTCAGCTAGAACCTCTACCTTCAATCCTGGTTCGGCAGCCGAGGATAGCGCCATTTTGCCAGGTTCTAATAGCGTGACTGTGGTTTCGTTTGGTAGTTTATCTTCCCTCACATAACCAGGATCTCGGCTTTTCAGCGAAATAAAGGCGTTCATTTCCTCAGACGTGAGATCCGACATTTTGAGATTTTCTTGTTCCCCGAGCTTGCTCAATAATTTTTCTTCGGCAGAGTTATTATCTGCTGCTATCATTCGGACAAGTCTCTTCTCTCCGATCGAATCTCGCTGCTGTTCTAGCCAGTTGTTTTGTTTTGCGTATCTAAATGCACTATGGCTCTCTTTTTGAGAGAAAAAACCTGAGTTCGATATTTCTTGAATCCGATTCTTGCCATTTTTCAGGTAATCTACAAGCCTTCTTTCTGGCAAACCTTGCTTGATTGCTTGGTATCCACTGGTCCCTAGGGATATTGAACTCATTTCGTCAAGATGAATCAAGCCTTTCAATTTCAGCCATTCTATGCCGCGTCTTATCTGATCGATACCCAGACGAGTGTCCTTCGCTAGCTCTTCGATTGATTGTCTATTGCGACCGACAAGAGCTTCTAGTATGGATTTCTCGAGAGGATGGAGGGGGCTATTGGTGTTGCTGTTAGTCATCTGAGGGCAGAGATGTCAGAGAAAAAAGACTTTTTAAACGTTTAAGGTCTCTACTGCATGTTAGAGTTGAATCAGAGTGAAGGATCTTCAGATACCCGTAATGACGAGGATGATAATAGTACTAGTAATTCAAAACAGGATTTCAAAGTTACGCCGTGGGAAGTAGAGGGAGAAATAGATTACAACAAACTAATAGCCCAATTTGGTACACAACCAATAACCTCTGAGATAATAGAGAGAATCAAACAAGTGACCGGCGAAGTTCATCCGATGTTAAAACTTCAGTATTTTTTTTCTCATCGTGACCTTGATTGGATCTTGAATAAGCATGAGGAGGGAGAGAGTTTCTATCTATATACTGGTAGGGGACCATCAGGAATGGTCCACATAGGCCATATGATGCCCTGGCTATTTACTAAATATATTCAAGAAAAATTTGGTTCGAAATTACTTTTCCAGCTAACGGATGATGAAAAGTTTCTACAGACTCAGGATCGTTCGAGAGAAGAGATTGGACATTACGCTTATGAGAACATACTGGATATAATTGCTGTCGGCTTTAATCCCGATAAGACTAAGATTATCCTAGATACAAGACATATACAGCACCTTTACCCTATCGCAACCGAAATTGCAAAGCGAATCACATTCTCTACTGCAAAGGCGGTATTTGGTTTCTCAAATTCAACCAACATAGGTATGATTGGATTCCCACCAATACAGGCAGCTCCTTGCTTTTTACCATCAATCATCGAAAATAAGCCAACACCGGTTCTCATTCCGGCTGCCATAGACCAAGATCCTTACTGGAGAGTAACGAGGGATGTGGCTGAACGCATGGGATATTATAAACCTGCACAGATCCATAGTAAGTTTCTCCCAGGTCTTGGAATGGTGGGCAAAATGTCGTCATCTAAACCAGAGACAGCCTTGTTCACAATAGATGATCCGGAGGTCATAGATAGGAAAGTTTCCGCTGCTTTCACGGGAGGTCAAGCGACAGTAGCGCTTCAAAGACAACTAGGTGGCAATGCATTAGGTTGTCCCGTTTTCTGGTATTTACGTTATTTGTTTGATACTGAAAGACAATCAGACGAGCGGTTGCTAAAATGCAGGAGCGGAAATCTTCTTTGCGGTGAATGCAAGAGCGATTTGTCAAAGGAATCTCAGAACTTTCTCGGGGAATTCAAAAAGCGTAGGGAAAAAGCAAAGGATGTTATCGCTGAATTCATGTTCGATGGAGCACCTTATGAAAAGTGACACCTAATGAATGTAGAAAAATTTGAGTGCGATGATAAATATGAAGCCGAAAAGCTGGCAGGATTTTTAGCTACGCAGAAAGATAACGGCACCTTCCTTTACGGGATAGCGGCGATAGTCCAGAATGAGGTAGTTATCATCCTAAAGGACAAGTCCGCGCATAGTATTATAATGAAGGATCGTGACACGGCGGTCAGGTTAAAGTCATTTATAGAAGATGTTCTTATGCAAAAGAAGAGAATTGCCGTAAGTAATTTCGATGATCACGTGACAGAGATCACTGTTCGTTGAAGCGAAGCAGAAAGACCGACCTTCATCGTTTTTGCGAAAAACAGTAGGAAAAGGATATCTTGACAATTTCAATGAAGCATTTAGAAGCTGCACCACAAAGAAAAGTCTAGCTATTGGAAATTGGGACCTTGTATTGCTGAATCAAAAAGAGATTTTGGGCATATGCAACATTTACGAAAACAATAACGTACTTGCAAGCTCTAAATGATTCTCACATTGTCCGGATTACGAACGTGAACTGAAGACAGAACATCGGCACCGCTCGAAAGGTATAAGCAATTATAAAACAATTTAACCCCTCTATTGCACAGAACGTCTTGTTATTATTCTCTTAAGAAGGGTAAGTCGGCATAAAATTTTTATGGGATCCTGCAACCTACTACGACGCATCTGGAATTCGTAATTAATTAGTTAGCGCAGTTCTTTGTTCATTTCTTGTATCAGTATTTGCTGAACTCTTCTAAAATAGAGACCAGTTGAATATGGCATCATGGGGATGTACTCATCTATAACTTGCATAACATAGGGAACAACTCTTTTGGATATGTCCACTCTAAATTTCATCCACAAAATCCTGTCCTGTGTGATGTGAATTTTCTCCTTGAGGTGGGACGGAGCCGATTCAATCGCCTTGTCTTCGATCCTTTTATACCAATATGCAAGGATTTCAGGGTCAAGTCCTTCTTTAAGCTTCTTTATACCCGTTCCGATTCTCAGGGTGGCAAAATTAAATGGGCTTTCTTGAAACATTATGCAATCAAACTACCTTTCAGGAATAGGATAAAACCGTATCAATCAAAAAATGTTGAGTTTTTTTGTTCACGTTTTAATAATTTACCTCGAGGATCAATTTGACCCGTGCGTATGCGTGATGATGAAATGGGAGCGCCGTCTTCGGCCCTAATCATGTCTACAATAACAATGGCGAGGGGTTTGATGCCTTTAGTAGATCGAATTTCATTGATTTCCGAGCCCTTTTTCGCGGTTTCGGAGCTCGCGACGAGCGCATTTACTTCACTGGAAATTACGGTAGGTCCGTATGTGGTGTTGAGCTTACTTATCTCATAAATGACATCCCCGAAATTCGCTTGAATTACAAGTCGAAGGTTGGCTACTCTTTGTTCGTAAGTATGAGTGATCTTGCCTTTCCCTTTTACAATATCCACAAATTCATCACTAGAAACCCCGATAACTACTCTTTTGCCCATCTCAAATGCTTTAGAGAGCAGAGCTAAGTGGCCGATATGTATCTCATCAAAAGTCCCACCAGTTGCGACAACGTTAAACTTATCGGTCACACATTCTCTAATAATATGCGCCTATTTACACGTAAATAGTCAGACCCTCGGTGCAACTGACTCTATGCATATTTAATTCCATTAAAAACTTAAAGTGTCTACGGACTTCTCGACAATATTCATAATGAAAAGCGCTAACATGAAACATTTGGAAGCGACCAGCGTTGCTGTTTTTAATTAAAAAGAAAAAAATTCTTCAAGTACCTTTCTGGAATATTTTTACACACTGGGGAGGACACACGTTTTCACATGCCATACAGAATATGCAGTCTTTTTCTCTAGCCATAAATGTTTTTTTCTCTGAGCCTGGATGTCCAGGAGTATCTAGCCATTCATAGACATTAACAGGACAGGCCTCAATGCATGCACCATCCGCTATGCATATATCAAAATCTACAGTTACTTGCGTGCCCCATATGCCCAGCTGTCCTGGTGGGTCTACTGGTCCCCATACTTTTATTCCTTGGAAACTGCCAACTACCTGCCTCTTTGATTTGAATTCAGGATCGATAGGACCTTCAGCTTTAGAATAATTAGTTCCAGTGCCACTAAGTGATATAGTGGTATTAGCTCCAGCTGCTGCAGCCGGAGCTTGTGGTGCTACGGCTATTGTTGGCTGTACTAGTTTGGGTGAACTAGCTGGGCCTGCAGCTGGAGGTATAGCGGCTGCGCTTCTCACCTTAGGATTCTGTGCCAAAGGAGTCAATTCTTCCAATTTCTTTATAGCGCGCTCGAGAGAATGCTTTTCGGCTTTTTGATAATGGGCAACTAATTTATCTCCGATTTTTGTATTTCTTATAATAGTGTCAATAACCATCTTGGCATTCTGATCTGCTTTTTGCCTGTAGTTTTTAACCCAGTAACAATCGCCAAAAAACTCTAACGGTTTGATCTGATAAATTAAATCAACTACTTCACCGGTCACTGCCTCCACTGTGACATTTAGATCAGCCGATAATGTTTCCCCGGTCAAAGGATCCAGACCTTTCTCCGTCCATTTATAAGTTGCATATATTCTATCTGCGTAGGCATCCATTTTGAAACCAGAACTTTTTAAATCATTGCTAATACTGGAAATATCTGACCAGTCTGTAAGATCGACCGGCATCCTAAAGACACCCAATCTGGAGGCGTGTAAAGGATAGACGCCTCTTTTTGCAATTTCAGATAACATTATCCATACTCGATCCTTTAGCAGAGCAGACATCAAAATAACTCTGAAGTCAAAAGGGCTAAAAGGCTTTCTATCAAGTATCGTCGTCAGGACAAGTCATTTCTTGTATCGCTTTATATCTAGCGTCCATCTCCTCTGCTATTTTTGTGACGTCTTCTACTTGATATTTTGACTTCGGAAAATACCATCTAATTCCGACCTTATGGCCAATACCATCCATATCGTGAATCATTCCTTTGTCCGCATCAACATTGTATTTATCATCATTATTTCGTTCCCGTACTTCCAGACCCCTTTTCGTTTTATCTTCTAATACGAGATTTAGGTTTTCATCGTAGATAAAATAAAATTTGCCCTTTATTGGAGGAGATCTATCCGCTTGCATAGATTTGTCTTCGTCTATCTCACTTATTTTTCTATTGGGTTGCCTATCATATTTCCCCATTCAGTCCATGATCCATCATAGTTTCGTACGGAAGGATATCCCAGAAGGTATTTTAGGACGAACCAAGTATGTGATGACCTTTCGCCTATCCTGCAATATGCAATGACCTCCTTGTCTGGAGTTATTCCTTTTCCATCATAAAGTGATCTGAGCTCTTGAACGCTTTTGAAAGTTCCATCTACCTCTTTAATTGCTTGGGCCCATGGAACATTTGCTGCTCCCGGAATATGACCGCCTCTTTGCGCATGTTCCATAGGGTATTCTGGAGGAGCCGTAATTTCCCCTGTAAACTCTTTTGGCGAGCGAACATCTACCAAGACGGTTTCAGCCTTTTCCATCGCTCGCTTCACGTCTGGCAGATACGCACGGACCCCTTCATCAGGCGGTTGGGCAATGTACTTTGAGGAGGAGTGTCCTTCAGCCGGCGTGGGATCTTGTTTTGTATATTCTCTTTTCTCCATTTCCCACTTTTTCCTGCCTCCGTTCATTATTTTGATTTTTTTGTGCCCGTAATATCGAAAAACCCAGAATGCAAACGCTGCAAACCAGTTATTGAAATCTCCGTATAGTATAAGCTCGGTATCAGGAGTGACTCCCACTTTCGACATAAGATCCTCAAACTGCTGCTTACTGATTATATCCCGGCGATCTGCATCGTTGATATCTTTTCTCCACCAAACCAAATATGCGTCGGCTAGATGACCCTGCCGATATGCATTTTCAGGATCGTAATCAACTTCAAGGATTCGAATATTCGCTTTTTTTCCATGGATATTGTCTGCAACCCAGTCAGTTTCGCATAAAACTTCTGGATGAGAGTAAGAGGTAATATTTGACATAACAATACTATCTTTCTCTAGTACTTAATATTTTGTCGACGCGATGGTCGGCTGATTTACTCTTCATTTTCCCGACGATCTGGCTGACTATTTCCGTGCTGTCTCATAAAAAAATCAAATAGGCAGGAAAGCAACAATGTTTAGGCGAATTTGTTTCACGATTGAAGCTTTGGTTGTAATAGAAAAGGTTGTAACAATAAATTATCCAAAAGTGTTTACCTAAACTGGTCAATCCACAATTACCGTTAATGATTGTCGCGAGCATTTTTAGTAGTGAATACGTCAGAGTTAAATCATAGCGATAATTTCCTAAATTTTTTTTAGCACTCACTGTAAAGCATTTCAAATATATCATAAGTTACCAAAGTGAAACGTGAACCACACGACTTTAGCAATAGTTATTGCCTTAGCGGCTGCACTAGTGACGGGAGCGTCGTTAGCGATACCTTTACAAGATGCAAAAGCAAGCAGCGACCATCATAAAAAACATGGCAACAGCGTAAATATCAAAAACAACGATAACCAAGCCAATGCATGTACGGGCGACCTGGCATTCTGCCTGAACATCATCAGAAACGTAGACTGTGTACACTCGATCTGCATCGTTGGAGACATAAGCCCATGGATAATGGCTACACCGCACTAGAGTGATCTAGACCTCCCAAACCTGTTTCTGAGGAAGAATCAAGATCATTATCTCCACTTTTTTATTACATCTACTCTAATCCAACGAACCTGAGATCACTTTATTTTGTGGTTAACATTTTCAGGACATATTTTTGTGCTTCTCGATTTTAATAACCTCATAACCTGGATGATAACTTAGTAAAATGTGGTTCATCCTTTACCCTAGTCTATTAAACCGACGACCTGTCTTTTATTACATCTACTT
>CAKOFP010000107.1 GCA_933226995.1 Candidatus Nitrosopolaris rasttigaisensis
ATATAAGGAAAAAAAGGGAATTAATTGCGCGAATTCTCGATGTCGGTGTGAATAGAATCAGGTTTGAACCGGATAAACTTGATGATGTAGCGGACTCAATTACGCGAGAATCTATGCGCACTCTGATAAAGAATGGAACGATCTGGACTGTTAAGCCCCGGGGAACCTCTAGAGCGCGCGCTGAAGCGAAGCGTGCAATCCGCAGGAAGCATGGCGCAGGCACAGGATCAAAGAAAGGCAAAAAGTCAGCAAGAACAGGCAAGAAACAGGTCTATGTAGCCAGGGTAAGAGCCATGAGACACCATCTAAAGGTGTTAAAGGATAGAAATGATATAACTCGAGGAATTTATTGGGGAATTTATAAGAAAGTTAATGGAGGTCAGGTAAGGTCGCTTGCGCACCTGAGGGAACTTGTAAAACAGTCCAAGATTCGCTAGGAGTATAGAAATTACAAATCGAATGAAAATGCTGGGCTAGGCGGATTGTGACATATCATTTGGTAGTCTCAACGTCCTGCCAATCGTAGTGTACTCTAATGGTGGCTTCCGCAGAAGCAAGATCGAATATTTTTGTTTGTATTGTTTGTGATACCGCCGTATTGCATTCACGATACGCTTCCCAATGGGTAACTGACAGCCTGATAACAAGGAGACCATTTTGACTTACAGAGGTACATGTGCCCAAAATTTCACAAGGAAATCGTTAGTACCCTCAGCCTTTATTAATAGAGTTGTGAGTTGTTCAAATTCTTTTCCCCAATCATCAAGGCTCATAATGACAAGAGAATTCTGTTTCCCTATTTTTGTTTTGACTTAGGTTCTCCAATCTGTAGCAGCTCTTTAAGAAAAGCATTGTAATCCTGATTCTGTACATGCGACACATTAACCCAAATGGCGCATTGAGGCGAGACTATTAACCCTTAATCTGTAGTGCCAAACATTTTTGCAAGCTCTCGATATCAAGTCCGATAGTAGGGACACTTTTTAGTAGCGGCTGAAACCAGCATCATCATTTCTCTTTTTTTGGAGATTACAGATTCGCCGATCTGATATTTCTTACATGGTGGAATATAACCTTCATTAACAAGGTGCGATAAGTATGACAAAGATAATACTAGCAGAAATACGCGGAGCAATGGCTATTTTCGAAACATCATTAGATCTAGTTGCGTCTTTAACGCTGAAGATATCCCATGGATGAAAGATTTTGTTTTAGAATTCAGAACCAATAATCTAAATCGTGTGGCTGACATGATGGCTGCAGAATTGGATAAGATAAAAGAATGACAATCCAGCGACAAGAAGCAGAACCAATAATTTACTAAGTATCGAGGGAAATATTTCTTGTCTGTAAAATACTCAAGACTTATACTTATTATACAGGCGTAAAGATAAAGTAAAATCAAACAATGCAATATCATGTTTTAGAGGCCTTATCTAGGTGTGATATGTATGGTATTATTTTGAGAATATCTCAAGAACATTGGTGTCGAAAACCCCCACTAATAATATTTTATCACTCAAAAACCCGGCTGCTATTATTTGCCTCTCGCACAGCCGATAACATCAGTAGCCATGATTGGTCGTAGTACTTTAGACTAGCAAGCTATCAAGAGCATCCCCTAATCTTGGCACGGTTTCATAATTTTTTAATTCTTTTGGATTTATCCATCTGTATTCGTCATGTTCCCAATCAATTCTGATTTGGTCCGTATTTGACCTGAAAAGGAATGGATGAACAACCCATGTTATCTTTGGATCATGAGATTCGACTGCTTCTAAAGGCCCCCCAGTGCGAAGCAGCGTTACACTTTCGTTCTTCAAACCAGTTTCTTCTACGATTTCTTTCAGAGCTCGTTTCACCGGCTCCTCCTGCTCTATATATCCACTTATGCCACCCCATTTAGTCTTCATAGTTTTAACCTTCTGGCTTCGTTTGAGGATTAGAATTTTATTGTCGTGCTCTAAAAAAACCGTTATGATATTCACTCTATTTTTCGGTTCCTTTGTAGCCATATTCTTCTACCTCACATAGGGCGCCTGCCATAATAGTACTTTCATTTCACCTAGTATGTTGGTTTTGGTTTCGTTCATAAGGCAATACTATTGTTAAAACCCTTTGCTAGATTTTGTATATGTCAATTTATTTTCCTGATTTCAAACTCTCAGAATATCAAGCCCTGTGCTTCCTATTAGCTCCATTATTCTGTTTTTCTCACTTCCAAGTCCTTTCCAGTCAAGTATTACATGAGTAACTTTTTCTATGCTCTTCATAATCATTTGATCTAACATGTCTTTATCAACCGACTCCAGGTTATGTTTGGCGGCAACTGCAGCAAGACCATATTCTGACTCCAACAGCAATTTATTAAATTTCATAGGATAATGTGTTCCACCCAAACCGATTGCTACCTTATCACAAGATCCTAGACCGTTGTCAATTACTTTTAGTATAGATTCGCATACAACCGAACTACTATTTCTATCGGTCCATTGGTTTTCCGTTGATCCAATCTCAATGAAAAGGACTGGTTTTTTTAATGAGGTTGGTCCATGATGGCTTGATTCGATGACGACGTCGTACTCTGGAATTAACGCGCTCAGGGTCACAATAGTCTTTAGATACTGTTTTTGCAAATATGGATAAGCTATACCCAGTTCTCTAGGATTTCCACCATACGGATTATCACCAAAGTTGCCTGTGCAATGACAAGTTAGAGTGGGGATTCCTTTTTGTGACCTGTGCTCTGAAAGAAATATAAAGGCTATCGAATCAGGATAGTTTTCATCTAGATCTTCAAGATAGAGCAAGCTTCTATTGGAAACATGGAGTTTGATACTTTGATGGTGCCTTGACTGAAGGAAATTTGTATTTGTTTCTTGTGAAAAAGCTCGGTTGTTTATCAAATAATTTGCCATTGTCATGCTTGCTACATCCTCAGTCGAAGCAACAATTGTATAATAACGTCGCTCCATAGTTATTACAAAAATGTAACCACCGATATTTAGATAGTCATTATGACACAACATTGGTTTAATGTTTGCAGTATAGAGAATACCCGCGATTTGGAGTTGTTCCTCACCAAAATCAACTGTTAATGACCCACTAGAAGTCTGGGATGTGACCATCGTTACCTTCTGAAAAGCATTCAGAGGATACACTACATTGGTAGCGGCAGTTGGTTAGGTGCCAGTGGTTCCGAATTCGGCCTTCTAGTCTGCTGAGAGGTCCCAATAATTTGCGTCCTTAAATTCTTCCTTCGGTTTTCCCAGAGACTTCCACTCTCTGAATGACTTCGAGTAAAGCCTCACATTTTCAATCCCTGCTAACTTAAGCGCGTAATATGTTAGACCCGATAGTGTTCCAACACTACCACAATACGTAATAATCTCAGCATCAACAGGGATTCCTCTATTTTCAATGTATCGCTTTATCTCTTCTGGGCTGCGCAAAATGCTCCCATTGGACCCAAGCATTGTATATGGAATGTTTTTGGCTTTAGGAATATGTTCTGTCAGAAAGTTCAACCGCTCCCTTGAATCTATAAGTATCTTGTTAGGATGTTCCTTTGCAGCCTCGACATAAGATGCATCTGCATGAATGCTGTGATTTATAGTTAGTGAATGTGTTTTCATTGGAAAAGAATTAATTTTCGTCTCTGTTTCTAGTCCTAAGTTTTTCCATTGACTGAATGTCATTTCAAGCAATGCAGTATTTGGATGCCCTACGTATTGAAAAGACCAGGCGACTCTAGCCGCAAGTGCGCCAAACGTATTATCATAGATCACAACCGGCATTTTATCCGATATCCCTAAATTTTGTAAAATATCCATGATCGCAGTAGGTATGTCTTTCTCTAGTAACTGTGCAAGCGGGAGTGAAACTGCACTAGGAATGTGTTCTTGTCGGTATTCTTCTGTTTTACGGACATCCACCACACGTACTCCGTCTTTTCTGATCAACATGCGTAATGTGTCTACATCGCAGATTATCGGAAGTTGAAAATCGTAATTCTTGTTAGTTTCAACGATGTCTTCCTTCGTATCGGTTTTTGATCTGGATGCGTTTTCTATTGTCATAATGAGTTATGCTGCACATTCTCCTCTGGCAGTCTTCGCTGAGAATCTTGCATCATTACCATAATCACTATACACTTCAGGGTCTTTTTCTACTGGAAGTAATTGCATTAGTGGGGTGAGTGATGCTTTCATATTTTCAATATTCCTTACGCTACCTGTTCCTTCCCCCCTCACAATTTTATTGATCCACTGATTCAATGTTTCGGAGTCAGACCGTTCTTGTTTGTAGATTTCGATTATCTTGCGAATTGTATCTATAACGCGTTTTGCTGGCACTCGCATGATTGCCTTACCCAACTCACTTTGTTCTCCTGCGCTTCCGCCAAATAGCATTGTATAAGTAGGAGCCATAGTGGGTCCGATCCTTGATGCGCCACCAAAGAATCCGATTGTTGCGATCTCGTGTTGCCCACAAGAATTTGGACAGCCGCTGATCTTTATGGTAGAATCCCTCAGGCTATCATCAGTATCAAGTCCTAATTCCAAAAACTTGTACTCGACTTCTTTTGCCAGCCTGTGGGAGTTTGTGATTGCCAAATTACAAGAGGTAGTCCCAGAACAGCCAACTGCAGACGCGATTGTTAAAGCTCCTGGATTTGCCAAGCCAATCGAACCTAGTCTATTGTAAAAGTCGGGCAGATCAACAGCCCGTATATAGCGGATTGCAAGGTTCTGCTGCGGCGTGTTCCTAGCGGTGCCTTCTGCGGAGAATTCACGGATCGCTCCTGCTAATATTCGGAGTTGGTTGGCTGTAATATCGCCTGCTGCTAAGGTTACAAATGCTGTGAAATATCCGTCCTGCTTTTGGGGAACCACGTTACTATGCAACCATCTTTCATATGCAGGACTTTCCAAAGTTACTCGTTCATTTAGCATAGGTAATTTAACCATCTTGGGATTTACTGCTTTGGGAAGCGGCCTAGTTTCCTCTTCGGCTTTAACATCAAAAAGTTTGGACGTATAATTCGCGGTTGTCATTTCGACTATCGAGCGTTCCTTGAAAACCAGCCTTTGGAATTTATCCCATCCTACTTCGTGAACGAGGTAACGCATCCTGTTTCTTGCCATGTTTTCACGGTTGCCATGTCTATCAAAAAGTCTGATAGTTGCCATGCATGTAGGAAGGAGTTTGCTCTCTGGTGTAAAGTCCTCTACTAGGTGGCCTATAAATGAGGCAGCACCCAAACCTCCACCGAGGTATATTTTGAATCCCCGCTTCTCATCCTTGATTTCTGGTATTAAACCAATATCTGCAATTCGTGCTAACCCATGGTTGTCGCAGCACGCAAAATTAATCTTGAACTTGCGCGGAAGATTCTGGCACATTGGATTTCTTATGAAGAAACGTGCAATTGCTTTGGCATAGGGAGTGGCGTCAAATTTTTCGTCTGGACAGACACCTGCGAAGTGACTACACATTACATTTCTGACCGTATTGCCACAAGCTTCTCTTGTTGTCAGGCCTGCCTCAACAAGTCCAGTCATTACCTCACTAACATCTTCCAGTTGTACCCAATGTAGTTGAATATTCTGGCGAGTAGAAACATGAGCCGAACCAATCGAGAATGCCTCGGATAAACTTGCAATCTTTTCAAGCTGTTCTGGGTTGACCTCACCGCTAGGCACTTTGATCCTGATCATGCTATAATTCATCTGCAGCCTGGACCCATATGCACCGTGCTGCAACCTAAAACGACGAAAATCGTCATCAGAAAGTTTTTTTTGTCTGAAATGTTTAACATTTTGAGCGAACATTTCAGATTCCTCTTCCCTACCCCACTTTGGATTTGGTTTTGGGCGAGAAACACCCTTTTGTATAGGGCCAGTATTGCCTGTGGTGTTCACGTTGTAGTCAGCCACATCAAACCATATATTTTTTGTGGAAACGATGTATATTGGTATTGATAGCTTGAATTAGCGGCAAAAAAATACTGCTATCATTATCTAATTGATACTGCATAGCCATGTGGAAGTGATATCTGTCGAGTAACAATCCTTCAAATGACTTTGAAGCATACATCAGTAAATATGGTGTGGTAAGAATGTTACATTAACAAAAATATTAAGAATGAGAATGAGGACGTTCACATAAAATGAATATCTAGAGTAGAAGCAGTGCTGATCGCGTTGGCGAGAAAGTAATAGATTGAATCGGAAAACGCGGTCTCCAGACATTTTCTTTACCGCTTTGCATGATCTCCAAGACAACTACGATTCCCCCTACTATCGGCCGATTTTTTGCCCACTCTTATAAACTGCGTGCTTTCTATTGCATTACGTATCCAAGACGCATCCTTGCGATAAACGGGTTTCAGAGCGGTCTTTTGCAGAGCAGGACTAGAATTTATTATGTATATTATCTCACTTCTCTAACTCTCTTGCCTTTTGCTGTAGGAATGATTTTCAGTTTTGCGTCTTTAAACTCCTTTTCAAACTGTTTGCCTCTGAACATCCTGTCTAAAAATATTGATAAAGCCGCTACCTCAGAGTGTGGTTGATTTCCTATCGCAATATTATAATCCGCAAGATCATACATTTCTCTTGGAACCTTTTCTGCGCCGATAACTACCAGAATTGTATTTTCTCGTCTTAGATTATTTATGGCGTCATCTAGGTGTATACCATACATTGTTAAATGAACCACTTTTCCGCCATCCTTCTTCCAATCCTTTATCACCTCCCTCCATCCTCCAACAATTTCAACCTTAAACTCAGATCTTCCACCCCATCTGTTACTAACATCCTCTATCGTTTGTTTTAATGAATCGTCTACTTCGCTCATGTAGATTTTATCACTGCCAAATGCTCTCGCGACCAGTGCTACATGGGTAGTCAATCGATCGTCCCGTACTAATCTATGTCCTATTCTGAGAACTGATACTTTCAGTAACTGCTCACTTCGTCGATTAGTGGCTTCGGATCGCCCACAACAAACAATGTCATCATGTCCTTTAACGTATCGATCTTGTACCCTGTTTTTGCGGATATCGGTATTACACCTTGTGTTGAATTCGGTAGTCCTAGGCGAGTGGTTTTATCTTTCACATCTTATACGGTTTTCAAGTCCGCCTTATTTAGTATATTGTCAACTTTAGTCATTGGCTCTCCTAGCTCTTACTTTACACGAATAC
>CAKOFP010000108.1 GCA_933226995.1 Candidatus Nitrosopolaris rasttigaisensis
CATCATATGCTCGGAGAAGAACTACTAACCCCTACCCGAATATATGTCAAACCAATAATCGAAATATTAAACCGCAGAAAGAGTATTCGGATTCACGGTCTAGCCCACATTACGGGAGGCTCATTCACAAAATTGGCCCGATTAAATAAAAGAGTAAGATACATGCTTAACAATTTGCCTTCAGTGGAAGGCATATTTAAGCAGATAAAAGTTGAGGGACGCGTTGACATAAATGAGATGTATAGAACTTTTAACATGGGAATCGGATTTTGTGTAGTACTTCCAAGGAACTCCGTCGACAAAGTTTTTAGTATATTTGAGAAATACAGAATGAGATGCTTACAGATTGGAACAGTTGGTAAAAAAGGCAGCGGGAATGTAATAGTCAGATTAAATGGCAAAAACAATGTCCTGTGATCCTAAGTCAGTTGCTGATGCTAAAGTTTGGCCGTGTTCCTTCGGTTAATTCGGAATTATTGTTATCGATACGTTTCGGGATAATATTAATATGTATTCTGACTGTCAGAGTCAGACTGTTGAGGAACCTCTCGCTACCCAGCGAAACAGAAGAAATACTTGAAACTGACTATGTTTCCGCGTGCAAGCATATCGCTTCACAAATTCAATCGAGGAGCGACCTTTCGCGCCACGATATTGCGAAAATCGTGAGAGATGCGTCAGTTAGATATTGCCTTTCCACATTGCCAAGAAACCAGGACATTTTAGGATACCTTGATAATTTAGGTTCTTACCGAAAACTTTTGATGGTCAAGCCTGTAAAAACCGCATCTGGTGTGGTGATAATTGCTGTAATGCCGAAACCGTTTGCATGTCCACAGGGCAGATGCATATACTGTCCTGGCGGGATTTCGGCTAACACTCCCCTAAGTTACACAGGACGCGAACCTGCAACAATGCTTGCTCAAAAGTTCGGATACAATCCATTTGAGCAGATTCGATCTAAAATATCTCATATCTGTTCCCTAGGCCATGACGCAGGCAAGGTGGAGCTTGTCATCGTAGGTGGTACCTTTCCGTTTATGCCTCATGATTATCAAAGAGAATTTGTAAAATTGTGTTTTGACGCATTAAATTGTGATAACGATATAAGCGTTAGTTCCTTAGGTCTGCATGAAGCGATGAAAATAAATGAGACAGCAAAGACTCGCTGCGTCGGTCTAACAGTCGAGACAAAGCCTGATTATTGTAAGGAGCAGCATATTGATCTGATGCTTGACATGGGTGTTACACGTGTAGAGGTTGGAGTTCAGTCCTTACAAGAGGGTGTTTATAAGGCTGTGAACCGCGGCCACAATCTAGAAGATGTTATCGAATCGTTTCGAATTGCACGTGATAGCGGGCTTAAGATTGTCGCTCATATGATGCCTGGATTGCCGGGTTCATCGCCCGAGAAAGACATACAAGACTTCAACACATTGTTCGAAAACCCTCTCTTTAAGCCAGACATGTTGAAGATATATCCTACCCTTGTCCTAAATGATACCCCTTTGTATAAACTATACACGAGTGGAAGATATGCCCCATATTCTCAGGACGAGTTGATAGACATTTTGATCGCGGTAAAGAAAAAGGTACCTCCATGGATTAGAATTATGCGAGTTCAGAGGGAGATAGAGCCAAAGGAGATTATCGCGGGTCCAAAATTCGGAAACTTGAGACAGATTGTACTACGGAAATTACATGACCAAGGGTTGAGGTGTAACTGCATAAGATGTAGAGAAGTTGGTTTAGGTGTAAAAAGATCGATGTTAACGGATGATATTGTCTTGAATAGGATCGATTACTCGGCAGCTTGTGGGACCGAAGTATTTTTGTCTTTCCAGACCAGCGATCATTCAAAGATTTTGGGTTTCTTACGGTTGCGTCGAATAAAGACCTCTCATAGAAAGGAGTTAAAACAAGATTCTACAATCGTGAGGGAGCTTCATATCTATGGACCGATGTTAAATGTGGGTAGTAGAGGAGAAGATAGATCTTATCAGCACAGCGGATATGGCGGTCAGTTGATGCAGGAAGCAGAGAGGATCGCAAGCCAGGAATTCGGAGTACGAAAATTAGCTGTGATAAGTGCGGTAGGAACCAGAGAATACTACAAGAAGCTCGGATACCAAAACGATGGTCCCTACATGTCTAAGGTGCTTTAAACAACTTTAATGACTGCAGAAGAAGAACAGATCATCGGAAAAGGAACTTGGATTGATAAAGTTGCAAGCACTTTATTAAGACGCGAAAAACGATTGGGCAGGAACTTGGATATGATCGTGGTGGAAAGTGGACTTGGCGCATCCGGCTTTCCACATATTGGGAGTATAGGTGATGCTGTGAGGGCCTATGGAGTTGCACTCGCTCTTGGGAACTTTGGTTATAAAGCTGAATTAGTCGCATACTCAGATGACATGGACGGACTTAGAAAGGTACCTCAAGGATTACCAGTGTGGCTTAATGAGCATCTTGCTAAACCCGTATCAACAGTACCAGATCCGATAGGTAGCTGCCATGCATCATATGGCGCACACATGAGTGGTCTCCTATTGGATGCGCTTGACAGAATTAAAGTAAAATATCGATTTCAAAGCGGCACCGAAGCATACCACAAAGGAATTCTTGTAGATCAAATCGATACAATACTAAGAAACAGTGACCGCTTGGGCAAAAAAATATCGCAGTTGGTTGGCCAGCAAAAGTATACAGAAACTATCCCATATTTTCCCATATGTAAGAATTGTGGGAGGCTGTATGTTGCAAACGCCGAAGAATACCTTCCAGATGACAAGAAGGTAGTATATACATGTTCCGGCAGCAGGATTGGCCAACAAGAGATTAGAGGCTGTGGATTCAAAGGAGAAGCTGATATTCGCAAGGGAGAGGGAAAACTGGCATGGAAAGTCGAATTTGCCGCAAGATGGCATGCACTGGGCGTCAGATTTGAGGCATACGGAAAGGATATCATGGATTCTGTGCGAATTAATGATTGGGTGGCGAGTGAAGTTCTCGGATTCTACCATCCAATGCATGTAAAGTATGAATTGTTCCTAGACAAAGGAGGCAAGAAAATTAGCAAGTCGTCAGGTAACGTACTTACACCTCAAATCTGGCTAACATACGGGACACCAGAGTCCATATTGTTGTTATTGTTTAAACGGATAACCGGCACCCGCCATGTCAGCATCAATGACATACCTTCGTTAATGGACGAATACGATTTATACGAAGACTTGTATTTCGGTAAGCTGAAAGAGTCAAATGCGGCTAAACTGATGAAAATCAAAGGCGTCTATGAATATATTAACCACCTGGAGCCACCGCCGCAACCACAATCACATACACCATATCGGATGCTCGTACAACAGGCCTCCCTATTCTCCCGAGACGATGATAGGACATCAAAGGTATTTGCAAGGCTACTGAAGTACGGAATCGTAAAGGAAAAAACTGAAAGACTATTACAACGAATCGAGCTCGCGTCAAACTGGGCAGATGACCAGTTCACATTAACCGCGGAAAGAGTCGAAATCGAAATAAATGAAAGTCAAAGAAAAGCAATGATGGAGATTTTAGATGCGATGAGGTCATTCATTGGCAGCGAACAAGATCCAGAAA
>CAKOFP010000109.1 GCA_933226995.1 Candidatus Nitrosopolaris rasttigaisensis
CAATACATATTATAATTTTATATCATCGGTATCAGACATGATTTACAATAGCCGTATTCATGTTCAAGATGCATTTTTTACTCCCAATGAGATTGTGCTTATTTTAGATAATGAAGATGCGGCCAGGGCTTATGAATTGTTAAGAGCAAAAATTACAAAATGAGAGCCCCCATTTATCATATCAAACAACTATTATCTTTTCTAGCTAGCAAAAATGATGGATCATGATATCGTCCATATTTTGCATAGCAAATAAGTTAGGTGCAATACTTTTTCTCGTCCATTAATAGGGATGTGCCGGTATACCGGGAGGTTTGTTTTTTGCCCAATAATTTCTATATTCTGAGACGCTCTTCAATTCACTTCGCGAACAATCTCTATTGCCTTATGAAAGGGTAAAAGGTTCTTAGAGTATTCCGTATGAGTTCCTAGGAAATCTCCCCCTATTTACCCATCCTTTATTCTTGTATACTTTATCAGGATTTGAGGGTACAACGGGAGGAAATCCATTTAGGGTTACGGTGAAGCTGTTGAAGTGCATTAGTATTAAGATGCGCCATCCATTCAAATTGTACTTCCTTCCATGTCCTAGTAATCTTTCACCCACGAGCTAGGTCGTATCAGAGGACGTTGCTAATTCATCCGCTTCGAGTCAATACATTCTCGTTAGATAGTTACTTCTGGGCAGATACTACTCACCGTAAGTGGTTTGCATGACGGAACAAGTGGAATTGGTTGAAAAGGATATATTGAGAAAAGTCCAAGCGCCTACACTCTTCCGGATTAACTATAACATCTAATATCATTTTTCTTAACATATACAATTATTGCTTTTCCTATGGTTTCAGATTCCTCGACAACTTTCTTTCTTGTATCAATCCCTCCTCTCTTGGCTATTATAGTTTAGTAAGATATACTTTTTAAAATATCTGATACTTTCTCTATCCTTGCACCATAATTTTGTTTCATATACTTCAGACCAGCTACATGATCATCTCCTGTGAAAGCTTCCACTCCATCCTCTGCTACTATAACGTTATATCCTTTTACAAATGCATGATATACAGTATGTTTAACGCAAATGTGCGTATGAACTCCTGTCATAACAATGGTATCAACACCTTTTCCATTATAGGTTTCTTCAAGTGAGCTATCTAAGGAAGTTCCATCAAAGGAGCTGTATCTTCTCTTTGGTACTATGTAGTCATTAGCAGATGGTCTGAGTTCATCTATTACTTTAGCTCCATCTGTATCTTTCATTGCATGCGGCCCCCATAGTCTAAGCTCATACGTATCGTTAGGAAGGTGTTCATCATTACAATAGAATATGGGAATATCCTTTTGTCTTGCTTTTTCTAATAATAGTTTTATTTTGGGTATTATTTGTGCAGCTCTATCACATTTCAACTTTCCGTGTATGAAATCATTTAACATATCATTTACTAGAATAGCATACCTCGGTTTTCGTTTATAATTACCATGAAGTACACTATTTTTATTATTATGTCCTTTGACCAATTACGGTGTCATTTCTCCTTAAGTTGATAATACATTTTAATGCAATCGTTCTAAACTGCATGCCAACGTGAACATGAATACAATCTAGATACATAAACATAAAGTTATAATAGTGTTAGTGCATGTTTTTCAAGATCACTATAAGTTACTGCCAAATTTTCTTGCGTGCTGTACGTATTCTTGTCTCTCGGCTTTCGTCTTCGGTACAATAATGTCAATCTTATTTACGAACCAAATTAGTCTTCCATTATCATCACATTTTTTCATGATTGCAATAAGGCTATTCTTCATAGAACTTAGAATGCAGTTCGATACTCTGAATCATATTTGATAAGTGTTCCAAAATTCGAATATCATTGCACTAGGATAGTTCAAACAGCAAGAGAAGGAAATTGATTGAATAATCGGAACGGCACCCCTGTTATTACATTATCATTATTATTATCGTTATTATTGAGGTTTAAATTCTCTGCGCCTGGCTTCCAGTTGCTTGCTATAAAACAATGGAAAGCTTTCTGGTACAAAGTCTAAATCGAGAAACTTTGGAGGAAGGGTCTTAATTTGTTGTAAGTGAAATCTTTGAATCTCTTTTATCGACGGCATCTTAGATAGAATGTTTCCTTTATCAAGAATTTTTTGTAACAAGGGAGCTGCATCCACCGGTAGCTTCTCTTCATTTTCTAGTGATATAAAATCACTTTTTATTAATCCGTTTTCCAAGATTCTGTATATTTGCTTGGGGCCAGGATATGTTTTCTTTGCAGGACTAGTCTTAAGTTTATAGAATATTTTTTCATCAACTTTTCCTTCAGTATTCACAGCTAATAGTGAGGATGGTACTTTTATCGCAACTAGTTTGTAAACTCCATTCATAGCTGGATCATCTCTCGACGTGCTAAGCTCCGTCCCAACTCCGAAGGAGTCTATTGGGGCGCTCCTATTAAGGAGATCATGAATTAGATATTCATTGAGGTCTCCGCTTGCCATGATCTTTGTACTAGCGTAAGCGCCGCCAGAGGCACCATCCAGCACTCTTCTTGCTTCTAGACTTAAGGAATATAGATCTCCACTATCAAGTCTTATTCCAGTCGTATTGATTCCAGATTTAATTATCTTTTTTATAGCAGCGATACTATCATAGGTATCAACCAGCAAATATCCTGATGGCAATACTTTGTTAAATTGTTTAAATGCTTCTTCTTCTTTTTCAAAACTCATTACAAAAGAGTGCGCCATTGTTCCAAAGATGGGTATTCCAAACTTGTATCCTGCAAGAGCATTTGAAGTTCCTATACAACCCGCTATGTAACTTGCTCTGGCTGCTAAGAGAGCTGCTTGTGGTCCATGGGCACGCCTTGAACCAAACTCTATAATGGACTTTCCTTTTGCTGCCGTAACCATTCGCGATGCCTTGGTAGCTATCAGGCTTTGAAAATTCATCATAGATAGAAGATATGTTTCAACTATTTGTGCCTCGATCATTGGAGCTTCAACTCTTATGAGTGGCTCGTTAGGAAACAAAATAGTACCCTCAGGAACTGCCCAAATGGTACCCGTGAATTTGAAGTTTCTTAAATATTCAAAAAAATCTTCTCCCACATCTTTAAAGTGTTCGTGGGATTCTAGATAGGATAATTGTTCTTCGTTAAACCTAATGTTCATAAGAAAGTAAAGTACCTGTTCGAGACCAGCAGCTACTAGGTAAGACCTATTTCTTGGTAGCTTTCGGACAAGCATTTCAAAGACGCCCTTTTCACTTTTGCCATCGCTCGTTGCTTTATCAGCTGGTCTAATGAAGTAGCGATAATAATAGGCAGCAGCCATTGTCAATTCGTAGAAGTCAGTTGCTAGTGCAATATCTCCGCCATCTGCGTTTCCTGAGATTAGCATTATAGTCTGCATTATATAGTCTGCATTATATAGTCTGCCACTTTTAATTCATGAATTTGAGTTTCAAGTATCGTCTTTAGCGATAGTTGTCAAGAGAATCAGCGAATTAAGCAGACCACGAACACCATTGCCCGCTTAGGTTGTGATACCCGAAGTCGTGTAAAAGCACAACTTGGCATCGTCGGGTTACCATATATTAAAGCCATCAGAAACTTTTGAAATACCAACAAGTGAGTCAGAGTCTTTCTCTCTGATAATATATGTCGTACTTTGCGGTACCCACTCCTCTAAAGAAACAAAGTAGATTCCCCTCCAATAATAACTTGTGACTTCACACCTTCTACAATACTTCTTACCAGCTCCAAAATGTCTCAATGATAATTTTGGAATACAGCCTTTCACATAGATTCCTACAAGCCATAAGAAATTCCAAGATTGGAGGGCCAAAAATATGTGAGCTACTTACAGAGAGTGGGAAGGTGTCCACGTATGATTACAATACGTAAACATCAGGACTCAAAAAAAAATGTGGTTGTTTTATTTTATTTTATTTTCTCACAATACTTTACTAATTCATTCAAGAAATGAGACCAACCTTCCTCGTATTGTTTGGCCTTTTCATCTGCTCTAAATCCCGTATGCAACAATTTCAGACGCGTTTTGTTACTCTCGATTTTTTCCAGTTCCCATGTCACAACTGTTCTCGGAAAATCGGGCTC
>CAKOFP010000110.1 GCA_933226995.1 Candidatus Nitrosopolaris rasttigaisensis
AATCCAGCTATTGCAGTAGTCGCAGCTGCTGCGTAATATAATGGATGACCCATCCTGTGCTTCTCCTCTAGAATCACTTCAGTGCTTCGGCGAGCTTGTCCAAAGATTGGCTCCAGCCAATATTAGCCCCATCGCGATCCGCGCCAGCTGGGATTCCGACATGCCGCAGGGTAAGTTTTGTCTTCCCTTCATGTTCTTCAAACGTCACTGTCACCAACATTTCCAACGGGAAGTCTGCACTCATCCCATATTGGGTAGCCGGTACCACGTTACCCTTCTCATCCGCAAATGAGTTGGTGCAAACGATCCTCTCTAGCCGAATGATTTCTCTATAGACACCTGTGCCCCAGTAGTCCTTGCCCTCGGGCGACCGCATGCAGTAGAGAAATTTACCGCCCACGCGGAGATCTATCTTGCAGTATGGTGACGTGAAGCCCTTTGGTCCCCACCATCGCTTCATGAGGTCGGGCTCCGTCCATGCCTTCCACACGAGCTCGCGTGGGGCGTCGAGGATGCGCGTAATGACGAGTTCCTCTTGATTCTTTATGTCCTTACTTCTTGTTTTGTTCTGGTTCATTTTTGTTTCTCCTCTTCCAAGACTTCGCCGAGCCTGTCCAGTGCGGCGTTCCAGCGGGCCTCTGCATTCTGCAGCCATTCAGCAGCGTGTCGCAGGCCGTCGGTCCTCAGGCGGACGTAGCGGCTGCGGCCTATCTTACTTGTGGCCACGAGCTCGGCCTCCTCTAACACGCGGACGTGTTTCTGGATTGCCATCAAGCTGATCGGAAGCGGCGAGGCCAAGTCGCTCAAAGTCTGCTCGCCGGTCTCTAGACGCTCGAGCAGAGCACGGCGGTTAGGGTCGGCAAGGGCGGAGAATGTGGACTCCAGACTCATACTAAACCTCTTAGTTTAGTGTCAATTTAAAGCTTTGGAGTACATAAAAGGTCAAGAGGAATCAGCTACAAATGACGATGGTAATGCTATATCTATCTTCAAAAATTTCATAACACCAATTTCCTGGAATTGAAATCATAGATTTAAGATGGGATCTGTTTTATCCTATCTCTATGAATTCAATTCTTCACCCTGGGGTTCCGCGGCAGTCACTAATTCTTTGTCCAGCATTAACTGAATTTCGAATAAATAATTCATAATTGTTATCCATAGTTCGACTCAAACAAATCTAGTCTGTTAAAACTGGTCTGAAGCTAAGGCTCTCTTCTACTCGCAAAAAAGGTTAACAAAATCAACAATTGTCATCGAATTTAACCTTTTACATCATCCACTCACATCATGGTGGTCTTTTTTGTAGTTTATTTTCTTAATAACTTACCAGCTTTTGATGCTATTAGGTCGGTCATCTGTGATAGAGTAGCATTACCACCTAAGTCGTACGTAACGTACTTATTTTCATTAATGACGTCTTCGGTAGCTTTAAAGATTGCCTTAGAAATGTGTTTTTCTCCAAGGTATTCAACCATCCATGCGCCAGATAAAATAGTTGCGACAGGATTTACCTTATTCTTACCAGCATATTTAGGAGCGCTACCATGTGCTGGTTCAAACATTGCGTAATGGTCTCCATAGTTAGCAGAATAGACGGTTCCTATAGATCCGACGTGCCCCGATGCACATTCTGAAATTATATCCATGAATAAATTAGTGCTAAGCAAGACACTGTTGTTGAATCTCTCTGGATTCTTTACGAGCTGCTGTGTCATATTGTCAATATAGTATTCTTCTAATCCGATAGTTTTGAATTCTTTTTGAGTCTTTTCTACTGCTGCCCAGAATATTCCATCAGTTTCTTTTAGGATATTCCTTTTTGTAATTGCAAAAACTTTCTTAAAGCCTGCATCATTTGCGATTTGAAATCCCTTTTTAGTAACTCTTTCACACCCTTTTCTTGTTATCTTCCGAATTGCGATGGCTGAATCATCACTGGTCTTAAATTCGATCCCAGCATACAAGCCCTCAGTTGCCTCACGTACACAGATAAAGTTTAACCGTCTTTCAGCGTTTTTGTAAGTTTTAATAGGCCTGACATTAGCATATAATTCAAATTTTTGTCTAATACTCACTGCAACGCTGCGTGGAGCATTTGGGTTTGGAATGGTAGTAGTTGGTCCTTTAAAGCAAGCGTCACTATCTTCTAGTAGCTTCCAAACATCTTGGGAAATATAGGAAGTGCCACCTACTTTTTGCCACCATTCAGATCCAGCATCACATGGAATTAATTCTATCTTAGTATCACATGCTCTCAGAACCTTTATCATAGCCTCTACAAGTTCTGGACCGGTACCATCGCCTCGAATAACTGCAGCAGTTTTCTTTGACAATTGAAATCAATTAACGGGCAAAATCCTCTCTATTATATGTATTTGGAGATTAATTCCAATCTTACAACCAGATTGTTAGTGAACGGAGGTATCCTTGATGGAAAATACTGGCAGGTATCTGTAATCTCGCCTCCGGGATTTGGAAAGTTTTTTGGAAAATTAGTTGTACCAATAACTGATACTTGAGTCCATCTGCGATATCGCCTAGGTCAGGTACTTCGTGCGAAATCTGAATAGAGCTATTATAAGATTGAAAGAATACCGCTAAGTAGCCGCATGATTCTTTGATCTGTTTAAGGTATTAATGGTAAATATTCAAAACAACAACTTTGTATGAACGCCATATTTTTGCGGAGCTTGAATGAGATCTAATTTAGAATATTGTATGAGAATAACTTAAATTCATGCTATGAATAACCCCATATGATATAGAGGTGGTTTAAATGCAAACAACATCATCCTCATTACAGCAGCAAGAAAAGCAAGATGTTTCTCATTCCAAAAATATCCTTGATAATAAATCACTTACTTTTGCTGAAAAGGTAATAAGTATAAAGAACGTTGAAACACGCAATAAGAAGTCTCAAATAATATCTATGGCCGGAGATATTGTTATTGTAGATGTGGACCTTGCAATGGCACAGGATAGCACAGGCCCTTTGGCGATACGGTCGCTTAATGAAATGGGTATCGACAAGCTCCACGATCCTTCAAAGGCCTTGCTAGTTATCGACCATACATTTCCTGCGGCAGATGAAAAAGTAGCGAATTTACATGCTTTGATAAGAGATTTTGTCTCAAAACACAACTGTATGAAAATTGAGGGCTCAATCTCCCATCAGCACATCCTTGAATATCTTGCGACTCCTGGTATGATGATATTGGGAGCAGACTCACACACATGTCAAGCTGGATGTGTGTCCGCTTTTGCCACAGGAATTGGAAGTACAGAAATTGCAGCAGTCTGGGCCACAGGTCAGTTATGGTTGCGAGTGCCAGAAACCATAAAGATTAATCTATCTGGGACTTTTAATAAAGGCGTATTTGCGCGAGACTTAATTTTAGATTATATCGGAAAAGTAGGCGAAGATGGAGCAAACTACAAGGCATTAGAATGGAAATTTTCAAATGATTATGTTAAGAGACAATTTAGCATGGATTCCAGAGCTTGTATAAGCAATGCATCAATGGAATGTGGCGCCAAGATCTCTGTATTCCCAACTGACGAGATTACAACAAAATATTTGGACGAAAATCCTAGAATTAACAACAATATGGAAGGAAAAATCGAAATCCAACCAGGGAATTCTGCCAAATATAAAGATGAATTTGAGATAGAATGTGACAAGATAGAACCTCAAGTTTCTGGTCCAGATAATATTGATAAGGTACATTCAATTGGGGAGTTGGCAAATGTGGAAATCGATCAAGCATTTATAGGCTCTTCTACAAATGGAAGGATAGAAGATCTTGAGATAGCAGCACATATGCTAAAGGGCAGAAAAGTTCATAAAAATACACGATGTGTAGTAACCCCTGCATCTGTCAAAGTGTATGAAGATGCTATTAGACGAGGATACGTAGAAATTTATCTAGAAGCAGGAGCAGTTTTTACCAATGCCACATGTGGAGCGTGTGTTGGTACTCATCTTGGTGCGTTAGGAGAAAACGAAATCTGTATATCTTCATCTTCAAGGAACTTTGTTGGAAGAATGGGAGCACTTTCATCAAAAGTATACCTAGCCTCTCCTGCGACAGTCGCAGCCTCTGCAATTGAAGGTAAAATTGCTGATCCAAGAAGGTACTTATGACTATGAATGATCAGCCAACTATTATTACTAGCATTTCGAAAGGAAGAGCTTGGGTATTTGGAGATAATATTAACACAGACATAATCATACCTTTTAGATTCAAGAGTAGGACTAACGATCCGTATGAAATGGCAAAGTATGCTATGTACGGATTTGATCCTGATTTTCACAAGAAGATCTCCAAGGGTGATATTGTGATAGCAGGCCGAAACTTTGGAGGGGGATCTAGTAGAGAACAGGCTCCTGTAGCGTTAAAATATGCAGGAATTTCGGCAGTTATAGCTGAAAGTTTTGCGCGTATCTTTTATAGGAATGCCTTTACAATTGGATTGCCCGCACTTGAAATACCAGAAATAAAAGGGAAAGTGAATCAGGGAGATGAGATTAAAATAGACATAACCAAATTTACCGCAGAAAATATTAGAACCAAAGAGACTTTTCACGCTAGAAAAGTCCCAGAATTCATGCGGCAGATGTTGTTGGAAGGCGGATTAGTTGAATACTACAAAAAGTATAAACAATTTCCATGGATCCAAAGCTAGAACTTTTGCATTCAGTCCCTTTTTTTCTTGTTGTATGGTGTTAGAGAATAAGTTAGATAGTCATACAGAAGCAGAAATATCGAGGATTAAATTTTAAGCTGTCTGTGATTATTGTTCAAGTCTGTCAGGTAGGACCCAAATCCGACTAAAGTGCGATATCTTCTAAAATTACTCCAGAAAATTGTCGTCAAGCAATACTTTATTTCTGGAATAATCAATATCTACAGAAATGATGACAGGGATATCCTTTGACATCTTGGCTTGCTCCAAGATATCTGGAAATTCCACTGTTGATTTTACTGCATAACCGATAGCGCCGAAGCTGCTTGCCAACTTTACAAAATCGGGATTGTTAAATTCGGTAAAGGCTTTCTTGCCAAATTCGTCAATTTGCTTTAAGGCAATCACGCCGAATTCCTTATCACACCAGATCACAATTATTACAGGCAATTTGAGGCGAACAGCTGTCTCAATCTCTTGAACATTCATTAGAAAACCTCCATCTCCGCACATCGCAACAACCTTTCTCTCAGGAAAAGCAAGCTGCGCCGCAATTGCGCCGGGAAGTGCAAATCCCATCGAAGCAAATCCATTCGATATAAGACACGTATTTGGATCGTATGTATAGTAGGTCTTTGCTATCCACAGCTTGTGAGCACCTACGTCAGAAATTAGAATATCCCTGTCATCTAGTGCTCTTCTAACATCCACTATTAGTTTTTCGGGCATGATGGGGTAACTCGGATCATTTGCATATCTCAGAACTCGCTCTACAAGCTCTTTTTTAATTCTCTTGAAAGTAGCCGGAACATCGTGACATGGGAAGCATTTTAGATTAGGATTTTGATTTTTTTCTTTTTCTAACTCGGTTAATATAGCATTTATTGT
>CAKOFP010000111.1 GCA_933226995.1 Candidatus Nitrosopolaris rasttigaisensis
CTATTAGCACAGTGCGAGCAGAGATTCCAGCTCCGCTTCCAACTTCAATAATATACGGTTTGCGGTCGCAGACAAGTCGTTCGGCATCGGCGATGAGCATCTCAGCACCAAACTTCTGAGCCTGGACGTACGCTCTACCTGCTAGGTCCTGGCCAGAGATACCTGTTGGAAATCCCAAGTAATTTTCAATTCTTGAGCTTGAACCAGCCTGGCCACCGGGAGAACTTGTTTCCAGGAGCAGAACGTCAAGTCCTTCTGAAGCACCATACACTGCGGCAGCTAGTCCCGAGGGGCCTGCGCCGATGATGACAAGATCGCGCACCTTGGTTTGATCAACAGACTCATTAAAGCCAAGACAGTCTGCGATTTGCTGGTTGCTAGGACTTCTAAGCACAAGTTGACCTCGACAGATTAGCACAGGTATTTCACTTGCAGCAATACGAAAACTATCCAGTAACTTCTGTACGTCAGAGTCACGTTCTAGATCTATGTAGGAATAAGGGTGTCCATTGCGCATTAGAAACTCTTTGATCCGAAGCGTACCGGCAGAATGTATTGATCCGATAAGAACAATATCTCCAACACCAGCAGCTATCAACTCTACCCTACGAAGGATGAAAGCCCGCATTAGTATATCGCCGAGTTCTGCATCAGACTGTATCAAATTCAACATCTGTTTGTGATCCAGTTCGATTACCTTACCCGGCTTAGTGACACGCGCCCGAATTAAAGACCGGCGGTCAGAGAGCATGTTGACCTCGCCCGTGAACTCACCAGAACCATGAACAGTGATAAGAGCCTCGGAGGCCCCACATGGCCGCACAATCTCGACCTCGCCTGTAATTACAACAAAGAATGGTACTGCTCTGTCTCCCTGTTCGATAAGCACTTCTCCGGGCTGTACTGAACGTATGTGCCCTTGCGCTGCAACACGACGAATTTGATCTGGTATTAATTTTGGAAATATACGCTCAAGACGGGAGCTGGTTAGCGGAAGTCCCCTGCGTGTATTGTTCATAGACGTGGTTTCCGGTGCGGCTGTTCTTCGCAAGTCATCACTAGGAACTTTCTAGTGTAATCCATAGCGACAAGAATTTTATTTATCATAGTATATAATATGATTCTACATTCTAATATGCTTGCTGTATGTTTAATTGTGTAGATTGCTGCATGTACTATGGTTGAATCAACTTGCAAAGCGATGCTAATAGAACGAATCATTTTATCTCACAAATACTACTTTGGGTATGATGGATAACACTGCGGATACTGGGATAGCCTGTAGAGACAAGATCGTCTAGTTGCAATTTCTTCTATACAGCTAGACAAAGAGTTAGTTTATTGCCTAAAAGTACTATTGAAAGCCTAAGTGTGAGGTGACAATACAGAGATGCATAAAGGACCATTACTTAATTTCATCATGTTGTTTCCTCGACTGGATAGCAAGAATGAGTAATGGCCCCAAATAGCCAGAATAGGACTTCTGTAACGGAATCAGTTCCTACGAAAAACTCTATCTATTTTCCTAATGCATAGAAAATTACGAGATCTCTAGTATTTCCATGGAATCTGTGCTCACTTCCAGCTGGAACAAAAATGAATGTGCCTTGTTTGATAGGATCATTTTTGTAATCTAATTTGATAAAACCGCTACCTTCGATAACATAATAAACCTCGTCTGCAGAATGTGGTTCTTGTGTATCAATCTCACCAGGATGCAATCTGATGACGCCTGCCTGGATACCTTTTGTAGTTATAAAATCTACAAAGTAGCTGCTACCCTTTTCTTCAAGTTCAGAAAGAAGATCTTTTAGTTCATTTGGGTTTTTCATCAAATATTTAAATCTAAAACGATTATAATTTTATATCCCTAATGCCTCGAACTAGTCTTATTGTTCTACAAAGATTTGTATCAGCGTTTGAGTAACCGTTTTGCTGCCTCCCCAATATAACACAGCGATAACGTAAGTATAGTGAATCTAGTCCCAGGCCTCAATGAACGCATTCATTTCATTCTTCTTTACTTTTAATCTCTGAAATATTCAATAATATGACACCTATCAGCAGAACGACCGAAACTATTACATACCATTTGATTTCAGTATTAAGACATAGACCTTATTACTATTAGAAGGTAGAGAACTAGTAACAGGCTCCTAGCCCAGACGACAGTAATTCATCCTACTAGTCAAAATTACATAATATAATTCGTCTGTTGCGTGCGGCTGTTGATTATCCTTCTCGCCTCGTTTTAGCCGAATTAAACCAATAGCTGTAGAGTTTGAACTTAAAAGAGTAAGGAAATAGCTATTTATATTATCAAGTTTGGAGAGGATTTCAGAAAGTTTAAAGATTTCCACTTTATTGTCTTGTGCCATATCAGCTGTTGATGTGAAAGATTTCTTAAAAACCTTAGGTCATAATAATAAGAGTTGAGAAAATAGTCTATTACGATATCTTCCCCGCGAAGACACTTGTGATAATAGAAAATAGGTTGGATCGAAATACCCGAAGATGCGTTAATTGATAACAATTACTTCAAAGATGCTGGCATGATAAATGTGTATACGCATGGATATTGTTTTATGAGCAGATTTGCATAGAATCGATATGGAACAAACTAAAGGCTGCTGAGGACGCGCTCCGGAACGAGCGAATGGCGTGCGATCAGGTGTTCTATCATCTAAGTTATCGCGGGATCGAACCGCGTCTACTGCCGTACTACACTGAACAATGAATAGCTGTGACAGGGTACGCACCATTCGGACACGGCAATTTTCCTTCCCCACAAAGTGCTATCGGGCGATTACTGGTGCGAGGATCGCTGAGCGACACGGCCCGACTCCAAGACAAGTTGCGCTCAACTTTCTGACTCGCCATCCTTGCACTTTCGCGATTCCCAAGACCAGCCGGCCGGAGCAAATAAAGAAATACTTAGCAAAGAAATCGAGTCTCTGAAAGGATCTGCGGCCAATTTACGCTCGGTGGACAGAAATCTGTTCGTGAAAAATGCTAAATGATGGTATAGTATTCTAAAACGATTAATGCCAAGGGTTATCCCTTCCCAATTGAGCCTTTAATTATGGCAATCTTATTTTCCCAGCAAAAACTAATCGAATATTGGAACGACAAGTCTCAAAACGAAGGGAATTGTTTTGAAGCTTGCCGATCAGTCATCGAACCAAATTTGATACGATTATGTGCCCCGAATGTAACCGTACTCAATAGTCTATCTAATCTACATAATTTGCATTCGTTTTTCCAGACTAGTTTCAGAACACCTTTATCCTTACCTATGTTGTTCGAAGCGTTACAGGTGTAGCTGTGGCCTTATGAGTGTCAGAAAACATGTGTGACAAA
>CAKOFP010000112.1 GCA_933226995.1 Candidatus Nitrosopolaris rasttigaisensis
AAGAGTCTTGAATCGGAGCTTCAAAGTTATATTCATTTCCGGAATTATTTATCAACAAACAACTCTGCTGAGAATGAATTGTATACAAGGCTTCTGTCAGACGCATTTAGATACGAGGTTGATTCGTTTAAGGAGCTCAAGCCCTCTGGATTGTTTGCAATTGTGCCATAACCATTGTGGCTACCACAATATTAATTAGCTATATCCGAGAGCGGTTACATCGACAAATACTAGATCCAGAGAAATGTGCAAAATGTGGGCGAAACGACGCAGTTATTTTAATTAGAGTGCCAATAGCGTGTAGATTGCGCTTTCGAAGAACATGGTTGGTGTGTAATATTCAGGTAGACCTGAAATAGGATTTCAGGCATGCTAACAAAAACGTGGTAGGATACTACAACGCATCTTAACATCAAGTTAATAAGGCATCATAATTAGTAGTCCACAACCAACTGAGATAACGAAAGTCATGGAAAGTGAATCCTTCACCACTATGTTCGAATTACATAAAAAAGTTGTGGGGAAAAAGTGATCGGGGATTGGAGAAAAGGCGAGAGAATATACGATCAACGCGAAGAATAACTAAGCTAAAGTCCGTCCTCTTGCTTACCTCCATCTACTTTGTTGTACAAGTCATTGCTGCTTTATCTACTAGAAGTTTAGCGTTATTAGCCGATGCAGGACATATGCTCGCAGATGTTGCAGGACTTGCTTTAGTTCTCTTTGCTTTCAATTATGCCCGTAAACCAGCGACTCTACAACATACATATGGGTTCTACAGGGTAGAAATATTAGCAGCGCTGTTAAACGGTGTAGTACTGATATTAATTTCGGTGTATATTTTGTACGAAGCATATAGGAGAATTTTTGAGCCGCCAGAAATTCAAGGTCTTCCTATGATAATAGTGGCTGCTATTGGATTAGGCGTGAATTTCACTGGGATGCGACTGCTTGGTAGCAATGGGCATTCCCACGGAGGATCTCAAGTAGACAATGTCCACGTTGACACAACAAAGGAGCATGAGGACCTCAATGTGAAAAGCGCATACTTGGAAGTTCTTAACGATACTTTAGGCGCCGCTGGTGTTATCGCCGCTGGTGTGATAATACTAACTACCAGATTTTATCTGGCTGATCCATTAATTAGCATTGGTTTAGCATTATTTATACTTCCAAGGACATGGTCTCTTATGAAAAAGTCAATCCATATTTTGATGGAAGGAGTTCCAGCTAGCATATCACCTGAAGAAGTAAAAAACTCTATATTGGAGATAAAAGGAGTTACAGGCGTATTTGATCTACATATATGGACAATAACTTCTGGTATAAATGCAGTCTCAGGACACGTAGTGGTAATTGATCGTAGCAGATCACAGACAGTTCTACAAGATATAAACGCTATACTTGAAAAGAAATTCAAAATAAACCACGCAACTATTCAAATAGAGTCGTACCATTCAGAACCGGATTGAGTGTGTTCTTAATAGCCTACACTGGTAGTATTGCATTTTGACCCGTTTGCCATAATCGAAAAATGTGCACACGTCGTGGCTCGTCTACATTAGCAACAAGATATTAACTTAGTTCATAGAGGACCGGTAGGGATTGTCAATACCGTAACGCTCAAGCCAAAGAATAACTTACGGAGTACATGACAAGAAGCTCCAAGAGGAACATCAGGGAGTATTACAAGGGGTTAACTAGTGTGAAAGTTAGGTATCAGTACGGATGTTTAGGAATCATTAAAACTAACACCATAAACAAAGGAAGATCAATCTTGTGGATCGAGGTACATTCTAGACCACGGATCGGGATTTACGAGTGGTTAAGAGAAAGGAGAACAGTAGTGGCTGAAGTATTCATAAGCAAATGCTGGATTATATTATTTCCTGCAATGTTTATGTTTTGCGGATCAATAATCGAAATCACTTGTGCCGCTGCTTTTCTGCCTGTTTGACGGTGTAGCCCTTGCCAAGCCGGTCTGACATATATGACATGGAAACCCAAATCAAAAGTTCTGGCATATTTTAAACGACGTTTCACTCCTGTTTGACTTCTGGTTGTAACCTGATTGACACAAATCATCTTCTCCCTCGGCTTTTAAGTCGAGGTAAAAATTAGAAATTGATACTTCTATCTATTTTTCTCTTACAATGTTTGCAATTAGCAGCCCTTTTATTTCTCTCCTTGAGAAAAACAGCGTTATGAGCAGTGTCCCTACAATGCCTATTGTCTGTGATATACTTAACATGTCTGAAATTCCTATGTCTAAAAACATAGGTAATCTATAGCGGCGTTAAGAATAAGACTATTGCATAAGGTTACGATACTCTCCGAGTGTTATCTAGACCCAAAGCGATGAGGGCTGATTTTTTTGAATTAATTCAAAAGTACCTTCGAGATTCATGTCGACTTGGTTCGCTCAATGACATAATCTCTTTTTATTGTAGCATTTTTTTTGGAATTCTGTTCGCTTTCGATGGATTACACCTTCTGCCTCTGTAAGAAATCTTAGAATACAAAAACAATAACCGATATAGCTAGTAGAAGTAACACTAATCATGGAGAGCGAACGCGTCAAAGCTAGTAACATTGCTTGGAAAAAAGATGATATGTCAGGTCATCTCAGGTCAGTAATATTATCTTGGGCCTTCCCTATCTTTATCGA
>CAKOFP010000113.1 GCA_933226995.1 Candidatus Nitrosopolaris rasttigaisensis
ATACTTAATTACTACCGTAGTTAAAAGAATGAAAGGTAAAATATGTCAGCTTCGGAATCTCCTCTTAATAATATATCTCCATCGCCCATTATGCAAATGGCTACTGGCTTTTGGGTATCTAAGACTCTAATGACTGCAGTAGAATTGGGCGTTTTTACAAAAATTTCAGCTTATGAAAAAGATAACGATAGTAAGTCTTTGACTTTGGGAGAATTTCAAAACATAATAGGAATTGAAGAGCGTAGACCGGCAGAAGCATTTACTACAGCACTTGTTTCTCTTGGATTATTAAAACTAAATAAGAATAATAACGGTGAAAAAACATTCGCCAATTCTGAGGTATCTTCAATGTTTCTTGATAAAAGTAAGTCTACGTACATTGGAGATGTCGTAACTATGTTTGACGAACGTCTATACAAAAGATGGGATAAACTTTCACAAGCTCTTAAGACAAACAAGCCTATTGGAGAAAAACAAGGAGAAGATATAGAAAGCATATTTGACAAAGCGAAATCGAATCAAGAAATAGAACAACTACAAAAATTTACTCGTGCTATGTATGGAGTTAGTCTTGGGCCGGCAATGGCATTGGCCAAAAATGTTGATTTTTCAAAACACAAAAAGATGATGGATATTGGAGGAGGGTCAGGAGTTTATGCGATTCAAGTAGTGGCAAAAAGCGCTAATAATATGTCCGCGGTAGTACTGGATTCTAAACCTGTGTGTCATGTGGCTAATGGATATATACAACAGTACAATTTGCAGGATAAAGTTCAGACAATGACATTCGATTTTTTCAAAGATCAATTGCCGAATGATTGCGATGTAGCGTTTTTGTCACATGTCTTACACATATTTGATAGAGACAAAAACATCACTTTGTTGAAAAAAATATATGATAGCTTGCCGAATGAAAATGGCATAATAATAATTAGTGAATGGTTACTTAATGACGAAAAAACTGGTCCTATACCTTCTGCTTTAATGGGATTGACGATGATAGTAGAAAATAGTGGAGGAAGAGGTTATTCCTATAGTGAAATATTGCAGATGCTCACAGAGGTGGGATTTAAGAATATAGAGAGAAGACCCTTGATTGAACCTGCTGAGATAGTCATAGGATATAAAAAATAAAATCAAAGATAACGGCAGTAAGAGACCGAAATTCACCCTTCTTACAGAGGAGGATATGAAGCAGTATTTACTGGGGGTAGGTAAGTACAGGAACATAAGACCAGCAATGGTAATACTTATACTCTAGAAGCAGGTAACCGTGTGGGAGTCTGTAACTCACTGCTCCAAAACTCGCATAGAGCGCCGGGTCCTGGAAATAGACAGCGGATCCGTTTGCTGTAATGTTCTCAGATTTCAGGCAGCATGAATGATATTTTATTTTAAAGCCGGCACTAAGGCAAAGTGGGTCGTTGGTGTTGTTGCAGTAGATGGAATGGCTGCTGGCGTTGCTGCAATAGATGGAATGGCTGCTGGCGTTGTCACTTGTATGAATGCAAATGAATCAATCATCTTCTGAAAAGTCGGCAGATATGTAGAGAAGTCTGTTGGCAAAGCTGCGGATGTAATCACGAAATCTTTGCCATCCTTTATTGTAAAGATTTGCATGAACTTAACCTCAAGTCCAGATGATGGTATTATTGCCGTGTACACTATTTTATGAGCGGGAAAACCACCCAGAGTAGTCGAGCTTGACTCTAGCAAATTAAAATGGGGGAAGGACTGACGCAAATTATTGGTTGACGCAGCACTGAATTGTTCAAGTGACACACTTAATGGCAGCCGATTTCCAACTATAATATTTAATGATGCAGGTGGGCTGAATTGGCCGGCCTGGCTGGTCCCGACTGGTGAGCTGAATTTAACTATGCGGCCAGTGGAAGTTGGGTTATGATTTTCTTCCTTTATCCAATTGGAAGGGTGTTGAACACTGATTCCATAAGTAGAGTTCTGGTAAGTCAGGAAGTTGGATGCACTCACTGCTGCTGTGGTAGAATTGGTGGCATTGCTTTGAGAAATAGAAGATGATGATGGAGGTACGAAGAAGGCAGAAGGATCTGATGATGCCAAGAATTTAATAGCTGATTGATCTGAAAGTTGTAGAGCATGGGCCACTTTCAGCTGTGGCCATGTAGATATACTAAATAATAACAAAGTGATACAAACAATCGCCAAAGAGATTGGTTTCAGGTTAATAGCCATTTGTTAGTCAAATCAATGTCAATTATGGCTATCATAAAAGTCTTTGCTGGAGCTAATTCGTTTTTACTAGCGACAATCCATTTCGTCCTGTCGTGGTTGTCAAGGAGGTCGTTGAACAACTTATGAAATGAATGCACTTTACATAGAATTCCTTTAAATTCTCTACAGCTTCGCGAGGAATCAAAAAAGAAAGAGGTAAGTCTTTCAATAAAGCATCAATCTCACCAAGAAGATTTTTCTTGGGCACTTTCCTAGCATCGAATCGTATTAAATACTCTCCAAGTTCTAACTTCGTGCCAGCTTTTTCCGAATACAATGACAAATAATTCGAATCATGTGCAGATTCGCAGATACAATAAATCCAAATGTTACATAATTGTTGTCAAAATTATTTTATTCATCTGCAGATTGCGGTTGTCTCTTCTCCAGCTCTTCTAAGACTTGTTCGGGGTCAACATCCAGCTGTTTTGACTCTCGTTGTTCTTTTTGTAATTCTTTTGCAATCTTTATTGCTTTAGGTTCTTCTTTTTTAGGATCCAGTTCCCCTTCATCGTCAGGATTAGAATTGTCATTATCGTTTGTCATTGATTTTCATAACTTAGGCTAGTATATCAAGTTTGAATAAATTCAACAAACACGAAGAAAGAGAGGGATAAAGGTCATGTCGTGAAATCGCGCAAGATGACTGACGCATCGTCACGTCATGATGTTACTGAAATGGCAAAATGAAGAATATTGTCGCCTGGAGTGTGCCGTGCCCATGAATTTTTGGAATACGGATTGCAGTTAGTAGGGTTCTTAGTAGTCGTCGCTGTTATTATTATTGATCTTTATCTGACTCGGCTGGTGTCTATGACCTACAAAAAACTTGGAGAGAAATACTATTTGGAGAAAGTTCTTGAAAGTGTTCAGCTCAGACAAGAAATAAGAGCTTTGCAAGACACCCTTAGAAAATTTGAAAAACGAAAAGACCTTTGAGTTTACTAGTAAGTGCCTGAAACCAATTGAAACAAAACGTATCCATTCTACTAGCGCCGTTTGTATGATGATAATTTGGGTAGACTAAACGAAAAAGTTGCTCCCTTTGTTCCCTCATCATTATCTTCAGCCCATATCGTACCTCCATGAGCTTCTATAATACTTCTAGAAATATACAGTCCCAATCCCGTCCCATCAAATGACTTTGTAGCAAATCTAGTAAATAATCTTGATATCATTTCGCGATCTATCCCATCACCAGTATCTTTTATACTAACTATGACTTGCTCGTTTATATTATTCTCTTTTACAGTCACAAATATTTTGCCTTCCTTCGTAAATTTTAGAGCGTTGCTCATTAGATTGGAGATCACTTGGGTTATTCTATCTTTATCGGCCACGATAAAAATATCCCTTGGTTCATACATAACCTCTAATCTATCATTATGAGGGCCTTCAATTTCTTTCAATGCATCTTGTATTATATTCTTTAGATTAACGCTTTCTTTGTAAATCTGTATTGTATTGCTTTCTATCCTAGCTGCATCTAATATTACATTAGCCAAGTCTTGAAGTTTTTTTGCATTTCTACATACTACTAAAACCGTTTCTTCATTTGGCATTAAATGTTTCAATTCGGCTGAAGCTAAAAGGAGCGGTTGTATGGGAGTCCTGAGCTCATGTGCAGCAATATTTATGAAATCTCGCTGCACCTTGTCATGCTCTTTTAACTGTACATTAGCCAGCGAAAGCTGTGTATTGGATGTTTCCAATTCTCTTGTCCTTTGATTTAGCATTTGCCTCATGCTATCAAACTGTGCCGATAATTCCCCTATTTCGTCAGGCTGGGCATAGCTTTTCATCTCAAAATCAAGATTACCAGAAGCTATTTGCGATGCCGCATCTTTTAATCTTGATAGTGGTTTAATAATTGAATATTGAGATATATGTCTGCCGATGACAAGAGATACCATAAATGCACCAATACTGCTAAAAATGAGTTCTATTTGTTGAGTACGAATAGCATCGTTTGCTTTACCTATTTCCATCTGAAGTCCGGCTTTTTCTACATTCCTCAGGTTATTGCTCACGACATTAATTTGACTGCGTATATCATCAGTTGATCTGATCATATTTAGAATAGCTTGTTCGTCCATGCCATTCGCTTTGGAATTGATTAACTGCAGAGAAACCGTAGAGTATGCCAATGTCAGGTACTTAAGTAGCCTATAAGATGGCATTTCAGTAGGTTGAGCTATCTTGCCAAACTGATCTATATATGTAGTCAATGTCTTGTTGTCTTGTATCATTTGTTGAAGTCTTTCTTGATGCAGCGCCTTAGCCGCCGAACTTCCTAAAGCGAAACCTACAATATCGGAAGATATTTTATTAATTGATGACTGTATATTATCTAAAACTAGAAGTTCTGGTAAAGTATCATTAGTCACAACATTGAAAGCAGAATTTATGTGAAGCGAATTTACAAATCCAACTGTTCCCACAATAACTACGAATGAGGCAATCGAAAAGAATCCAATCACAAGTTTTGACTTAATAGTAGCAAATTGGCCCACCTTTTTGATTCCATCAACGTCATAATATGCTTTTTACCTGTTTACCATATTGAATTTTCAATATTCCTTAAGTTCGTCATATGTAAGCCATTTTCCAAAAAAAATACAATCTTTGTCCTCATTAGCTCTATCCTCGATTTCTCTAATGTTGCCTATTGGACTCTAAGCGCCCATTTATACTCATCCTATATTCCATACTTCTTCCATCATGCATACCTAATTAGCTAAGGACTCCTCGGTATTGCTGCGTTAGAAATGGTGACTGCTATTGTTGCCGTGCTTTACATAATTAGGCCACCTTTGTCCCCTGTAGAGGCAATCGCAGCATTACTCGCCACAGCTGTACATTAAACTA
>CAKOFP010000114.1 GCA_933226995.1 Candidatus Nitrosopolaris rasttigaisensis
ATTAATATAATTATTAATATCTGGTTCTTTGTTCGCATTTATTTGTTGTTCCTGAGTTAACTTTTTTAGAATATTCATCATCAGAGATGCCTCAAGCTTTCTGTATCCAAACGCCGGAGAACTATTGCTCATCTTCCTTTCTATTTTTGTGGCGTCGAGATCAACCTTTGCCCCGAGGATAATAGGTACTGGTTTGTAGATTGAGTCGATTTTGAGTTGCCATACCTCGTCAACATTTGAGACTGTCGCATCGAAAAATCCGTCCCTTAGCGGGCTTGTCGAGATAAGGAAATTCCAATTTTTTGGATTTGATGAATACTTTTCAAAAAGATATTTAGCGAGTTTACTATCTTGTAGAATCTCCATGCTAGAATAAAATCAGATCGGAGTAAGGCAATATAGAGTTTCGCATACCACATCCTAAAAAGAAAACACCTTGCTTTATTGAAATTAGTAATCGTTCCCCCTCATCCTGTCATAAAGTTTTGTTAATTTGATTTCAAAATTCTGCAATTACATAATCACATCTTAATAAGTTTAAAAATCTTTGAAACTTTATTTGGAATATACAGTATATTGAGACACATTCCATCCACATTTTGATCTGACGGTTTGGCGGGTTTTCTTGATCATTCCTGACTTTCTAGTCATTGCTGATATCGGAAGTCAATACAAGATTACCTGTAAGATAATAATAGAATGAGTCCAACTGTACTTCATTTCAAATGCAATGCGGGCATTGACCTTCATTATTATGAATAAACGGTGATAGATTAAATCTGTCTTCTTGTCTTCTCTAAAATCTATGACAGATCTCCTCAATTTGCGTTTACTCAAACATTCCTCAATAGACAATGATGAACGGATTTGATATACCCTACTAATTCTAGCGGCTATTTTTGGATCTAATTTCAAGGAGTAATTCTTGTCTAGTGTTTCACACCCACCTAGTTTTGGGTGATATCTAGATGTCTAGTTTGTTGTCAAGAGGGTGCCTATATGGTGCCGCATAAAGTTCCATTCTTTTTAAAATTTTGCAGAGAAATACGAAGGTGAATCGGGTGTGTTTGCTATATCTTATAAGGATGAAGAGCATAATCAATTGCAGATCGTTGTAGGCAGATCTGATGATAAGTCATTGTGGTCATTTATGAAATATAGGAAGTACAGCTCAAGGCATAATAGTTTGGAATCTATTATCCGGCGTGAGCACCTAAGCATTAAGAAGCACTGCACAAGAAATGATGGAATCTTACTTGATTCAGGATACTACGACACCGACACAATGGGGTGGGCTACGGAAATGTTGGAAAGGATACAAAATAGCAAAGTCAAAGACGGATACAAAGAAAATGGAATATTATGCAAAAGGTATAAGGAATTTCCAGCGGGAATTGAAAACATCTGTATCAGAATTCCCACGATTTGGCCTATTATGTCGAAAGATATCCCAAGAATTTGATTCGGAAAATTACTGGCCAGATAGTAGTAGTTGTGCACAAACCCGGAAGGGATTAGAAGACTATAGGTTACAAGAGTTAGCGGATCCTTTTAGAATTGAACGTGAACCAGATCTAAGAAAAGAGCAGCAGGAATACTTCACACGAATTCGTCAGGGATTTGTAGATCCTGGATCCTATGTATAGAAAATGGCACGTATAGAGCTCAGAAGACTACGTCACAAAAGTAATATCAGAAAACCAACTATCACAGATCATCAACATCTATCACATGTGAAATATCCTCAAAATATTTTAGTTGGGATGAGTAGGATAATAGAATAACAAGAGAGCAGAAATGAAAGGATAGTAAAGGTACAGGAACAAGAAAGACGGCGATCATAAATTCCGTAGAACTGCGATTACGATCAACCTGATAGTAAATAGGAAGCAACAAATCATATCAGTCAGTTAACTTTGTCAATTGACTCAACCAAAATCTCCTGATAGCTTATAAGTGAAATAAAATAAAATAAAAATAACCATTCAAAAATTATCGCCAAAGTTTCGCATATGTTCATCAACATCCGTCTGCGGATTCCCCTTGTTTGTCTCTTGACTATGTTCCCATTTATGAGTCCGATGATCTACCTTCAGCTGATGCTCTTCTCTGACATGATGAAGTCTATCTTTTTCATGAATGAACTCTTTGCCGCACTCATGACATTTTACAATCGGATGATGGTGTACATGTCTCGCATGTGCTATCAGGTCTTCATAGCTCTCAAATTTTTCGCCACATTGATCACAGACATTCTTGTTGTGGTGTAAAAGGTCCATTGATTACTGTTATTGATCTTCTTTGACTATTAAAAGGTATAGAGGAATGTGACATCTTCGAACTTCACTAAATGAAACCTTGATAGGGCGTTACAAGAAGGATGATTGGCTAGGGTAGTGGTATTGATTAACAATTCAATGTCCTGACGTAACGACTGCGGATAAAAAATATTCACGACATTAGAAACCGATATAGTAGTACTTGGTACCAGTCGGTGTTGAGGGATTGATCTGATCGCGGCTGACATTGAGCACACTTTCCGAAGCATAAAGCTAAATTAATATCTGCAGAGTTTCAAACAAGGTTATATAATTTGTAATCCGAACGTTCTATAAGGTAGAACTTCCATAATACTGACGGACAATAAAACAGAAGGATAGTACCCCCTGATTGTATAAAAGTTGATGAACCAATTCTTTATCAGCAGGTTATCACGTTGCCAACAGAGGATTAATATAAAAACGAAATCTTTTATTGTGATGAGAAGAAATATTGCGACAAACTCATCATTTTCTGTGGGGCGTCTCTACATCCTCGTATCAAGTTGAAGGAGGGATTACAAATAATGATTGGAGTTATTTTACAACCTCAGAATCAATTAAGAAAAGAATTTCCTCGTTAACCAAGCCAAGTCTAATGTACAAAGATAGTACCCAAGTTTTGTTACGGCCTGCCGGTGAGGCTGCTAAAACTTGGGATCCTCATTACTATCTGAATGATTTTGATTTGGCCACAAAATTGGGTATGAATGCTTTTAGAATTGGTATAGAGTGGGCGCGCGTTGAACCGGAGAAAGATCAATGGGCTCAGGCAGCTATTGATGGCTACAAACAGATGATAAGATCTATGAGAGAAAGAGGCTTGACGCCTGTGATTACCTTGAACCATTTAACACTTCCTTTGTGGGTATTAACTCCCCCTAGCAGATTTACAAAAAAGATAGGTCAGAGGTTGTTACCATCACCACTAAGAGACTTACCACTTGCAGACCCACCTGCC
>CAKOFP010000115.1 GCA_933226995.1 Candidatus Nitrosopolaris rasttigaisensis
AGCTTTGCCAAGTCCTCTCTGTTTGAGTCAACAGCACGGTGAGCCTGTTCGTCCAAGGTACGTATATTGTCCCAAAGTCTCAGCTTCTGCATCTCCAGTCGCTTTTTGGCTGTTACCACTTCAGCGATATTCCTGCGTAACCTGTTTATAGTTTCGACCTGTTGTATGTAAGAATAATCTAATGCCTCTTTCGGGTCGTCGTACTTGTCTAGGAGCGTGTTCACCTTCTGCTTAAGAAGAGTGGAAAAACGGTTAGTAAATCCCAACATACTACAATAACATAATTCGTTATATTATTCTATCATTATTAATATTAAAATTGATTTTTTTTGTAAGCACCAATCATCTATTATTCTACGAGAGTTAGGTTATAGGGGCAGTAACATTGGTTTCACGCAGTATCGTTACTTTAGAGACAAGGACAACGTGCTCTATAACGACCGTTCTGGTAATGATCTATTTTTGTTCACGAATGTTGCGGGCGAGGATTATTCCAACTGCAATCCTTATGGGTCCCACAAATCTACGGAGGTGTATCGCTTCCCTTTCCAACGTGAAAAAACAAGACAAGCCTAAGAAAAAAGCGAGCTACAAACTATAGGGGGGACCATTCAGCAAGAAACGTAGGGTTTTTGATTATTATGAATTTGCGGGGCATATTCACGAAGCATGGCTGGAACTGAAGGTAAGCTCCGAGCAGGCGGTAAAGACGATTAGCCTAACTCCGTTTCTTCTATTTGAAAAGGGATGTGAAATATCTTGTAATTATTTTTCGAAATCTATTGCTTGTAAATTTATAAACTTTCATCTTACAGCAAAAAGATAGTGATCATTACCAAACCTTAGTAACGTTAATAAGCTTACAAAGAGTACTAATGGCAGAATGGGTGAATACCCTAGAGATGGACTGAATTCACTTGCATCTTCTGGTATCGTACCGCCCAGGAATTTAAGATATAAATCAGAAGAGGAAAAATATGAGGGCCAAGACTAGTGGCAAAAGTCCAATCAAAGCTAGCAAGAAGGATGGAGGGGACAATAGTTATACTGCTTTGACGAATGCTCTAAAATACTCCTTAGATATCCTTAAGGTAAAAGAAGAAACAGAAGTTGGAAGAGAGATTGCAGAGTTAGCAGTTAAACGACTCCCACAAAATGGTGTGGGTGATGGCAAATGGCTGACTGTCACGAAGACCATCGCGGACATCTGCGGGGAAAACGATCGGCACATATTCACTCAATCTGAGTTATACGATTTTCTTACGTTGGCTACCAAACAAATGGATAAAATACATGGCAAAGTATTCGCATCAAGCGACATTGTCTTTAAGATCTACAGAGATATTATGGAAAACTACCAAAGCGCCGATAAATCTTTGAAAGCAAATTACCCGAAAATCATTGTTGACATGGTTTCAGTTCTTATGGACGGAAGGGATACATTTGGGAGGGAAGTAAGCGCCCATACTATGGAGAGATACTACCAGGCAAGAAAATCAGACATATGGCCCCCCAAAAGAGATTCGAGCAAACATATAGGCATTATTGAAAAGGATTACGACCTTCTTGAGAGTTTAAATCAAATAACGGGACGGAAAAGATCAGACTTAATAGAATCACTTAGTAAGGTTGAGAGCGCTGACGTTGGAAAGCTAACTGATCTTTGCCTAAATTATAACAAATTGCAAAAGTACAGTAGCTTAATATCTTCTGAGGGAGAATTTAAAAAAGAGCTAGAAAATGAGCTAGGAAGAAGACTTACGTATAACCAGCTTCAACATGCAAGCGTATCAGTTAGAAAATCGAGAGATTACATCGAAAACGTTTTGGATGGTAAATTTGTACCACACGGCTCACACGGAATTAACCATGTTAGGCACAACTTAGAATATGGTTATCAGCTGATGGGCCTCATTGAACGTAAGAAACGCGGATCTCAGAAATCCCATTAGGCCATTAGTGTGTCAACGCCATAAACAGCCGCATGAGTTCCCTTTGAATAGTATGGTGGGTCGCAACAGTGAAAAAACAACTTCAGAAGAGATCCAAAATAGTAAGCGGAGCCTGTACTGGGAGCACTTTGCCAAAATAAACGAATGAAAGGCTGTAGATTATTATCATTTCTGTCTGGCAACTCTGCTTAACCGACCAATGAATCTCCTAGCATTACATTAACACTATACCTGTTTCAATCAAAAAACCACCGACAAGATAATTAAGATTCTGTTGTTTCAAGATAGGACAACAAAAGAAACTTGAATTAAAAAGCAATAAGAACTTTCGAAATAGATAAAATGAACCCGTCCTCATTATTAGCGTACAGCCAGTTTGGTCAGATGGAGCTATATTGTGACATGTAGGAAGTGTGGCTACATATCAGCGGAAAAGCTAGCCGAGTCAAAAGCAAGGGAGCATTTGCGTTCACACTTGGGCGGTCCTGAGAATTGCACACGTGGACACGTCAAATTGACGAAAGTCAGAACCTAAAACATCCGTTCTACGAAACGTAAAGTCAGATGGTCATCCGCCATACTAAGTATTTTTTATAACCTTCATGCGCCTACATGTCATTTTCAAAAATGCACAATTATGAAGCTGTCCCTTTTTGGAATCGGTGACAAAATTGGAAACTAATCGGATCAGGAGTCTATCCTCTGCGTCCTGCTGCAGCTACTGTTATCACTATGCCTTCTTCGATGACCTTAGATGCATCGCATTTGATTTGAAATTACCACGTTATTCGTTCCTGACAGAGGAATAACATAATAACACAAATCGCACTTTACAAGGTAATGACATTTTGTGGGATGTAGTGAAATATATACATCCCCTCAGTTCGAGTGGTTAGGTCCCAGCTAAAACACGATTACTGTTTGTAGATGGTATACGTGAATCAAAATCACATATCTGACTTAGGAGTATACTCACATCCCTGAACACACTTCTGCATAGGTTTAGCATATATTCAGCGCGGTTTAAAATAGATATAGAGTCAAAAGGTAACTCTGAATATAATTTCGATCTTGAAAGGAATTGGTTCAGTAGAATTAGTTGGTCGTCGATATGTATGGCCTGATCTATTAAAGGCTGATACAGCTCATTAATTTTCTTATACTCAGTGGTTTGTCGCTTTGTTGAAGCCAGCTTGATCCGGGTTTTCGAATTCTTTTTATTTAGATGATCCTTGTCGATATTATTGTCGCTGTTGGATAACTTAACTATAGTTGCCGTACGGTTTTTTTATCACAAATGTATTAAACAATATTTGTATACCATCGTAGACACCTAATCTAATTAATTTGCATCGTTAGTAATGTTCCAGTTGCCCTATTAGGGTCATAGTCGACTGTTCACTATGGTTTCGAAAATGGTTCATAAAATTGTTTGTTTGCAGATGCGCTTGGTGTCTTTTTTCTGCCAGGACAACTGACACTACTAAACGATTTGATTGAACGCTGCAATTGACGAATAAATGAGTGGCAGAGTGCAACTTCATTGACAATATTATAAATACTCCTGAAATTACAATTACGTAAAGGTCACAATTTGATACTGAGACGAACTACGCCAATTAGGAATCCGAATAAGGCGATCACATCAACTCAGATGTATCAGATCGAAGAGAAAGCTCATAGTGGTCTAGGAATGCATCGTATATATATGATGGAGAACGCGGGGCACGGCATTGCTGATTTTGTGAGGGCTAACTTTAAAACAAGGTCTCCACGGATGACGCGCGTTGTTGCGGTCTGTGGCACCGGCAACAATGGCGGAGATGTGTTTGTAGCAGCTAGACATCTCAGCGGATATCCCGGTTATGCGATTACTGTGATATTATTGGGGCGACCCGGTGATTTGCGAACTCAAGAGGCAAGGATAAACTGGGAGATCCTGAAAAAAATGGACTCCATAGAGACCAGTTTTTGTAATCAGTTCGATGTCAAGGTGAGAACAAAAATTTCCAAAGCACATATCATCCTTGATGGTATATTTGGAACAGGTATCAGGGGCGATATTCATGAACCACAAGCGTCTGCAATACAGTTAATAAACAAATCAGATGCGTGGATTGTTGCGGCCGATATCCCTTCAGGACTAGATCCCAATACTGGCAAAAGTGGTCAAAAATGCATCATAGCTGATGCTACGGTAACTTTTCATAGGCTCAAGATTGGTCTTCTAAACGATAGAAAACATAAAGGCATTGTTTATGTGGAGCATATAGGAATTCCGACGGAAGCAGAGAGAGGAATTCTGAGGTGATTTTAAAACGGTAAAAATAATACAAATTCCAGTAGGTCAAATGGATAATTTCACTTATCTATTAGCTGACGAAGATAGCGGCGAAGCCGCGGTAATAGATCCATCTTGGGATTTGGAGAAAATTTTTGACGTCGTAGAAAAGAATGGCTGGAAAGTAAAATACATTATTAATACTCATTCCCATTTCGATCACATTCTGGGCAATCAACAAATTGCTGCAGAAACAGAGGCAAAAATTATACAGCATAAGAACTCGACTCAACCTAATGACATTCCTGTAGAAGATGGACAAATAATTTCGATCGGAAAAATCATGATAAGGATCATTCACACGCCTGGGCATTCTAAGGATAGTATGTCTCTTGTGGTTAACAAAGAGTTAGTTTTCACTGGCGATACTCTATTTATCGGGAATTGCGGCAGAGTCGACCTGCCTGGCAGTGATGCATCAGAGATGTATGATAGTTTATTCGGGAAAATAGCAAATTTGGATGATTCCATGATCGTCTACCCTGGACATAATTATGGATCAACACAAACTTCCACGATTGGTCAGGAAAAGAAAACCAATTATGTACTGAAAGCGAGATCCAGAGGAGATTTTCTGCGTTTTATGGCAAGTGCTGATGAGTGAATCTTGTCGAGAAGTCAGTATCCCGATATACGAACGATAAACCAGACCAATTCTTCAATAACCAGATTTTCAACCAAGTCACCGTTATTCATCTGCGTAATATCGTATACAGATACAAGTGCCATTCCTGGCATCACCGCAGCAGGCGCCAATCGAGACTTTGTGAAATACACCCCTACAGCCGATGCTGAATTTTTGTATTATGGCTTTTGCAAATGTATCGATAAAGTGCCGATCACGCCTGACGGAAATCCTACTCCGGCTATCATTACAAGAGCTGCCCTTAGATTAGCAGATATTCCCTTTCTGGTAGTTGACGCTGGTTCAAAGATCAAACCCTCCATTCCCAAGATTTCCTTTGGAGTAGACACTGGCCACAACATCGAATCCGGCGTGGCAGTTGAATCTACTGATGTTAACAAGGCGTTCGAGTACGGACGTATATTAGGGAAGCAATTAGGTAAATCTTGCGACCTAATGGTCTTAGGTGAAAGCATTCCTGGTGGCACCACTACGACGTTGGGAGTTCTTCATGCGCTTGGCATTGATGCAAAGTATAAAGTGAGTAGCAGCATGCAGACAAATCCTCATCGTCTTAAAAATACGATAGTCAAGCACGGTATACAAAAGTCAAGGATATCATTTGGCGAATTAAAAAATAATCCCTTGGAAGCCGTAGCTTTTTTAGGTGATCCAATGATGCCATCTGTCGCAGGAATATCAGAAGGGGCACTATCGGTCGGAGGGAAAGTTCTCCTCGCTGGAGGAACCCAGATGGCAGCAGTCTTGGCAATTTTGAAATCACTTGGCCTGAAGATGAAGGAAATCTGTATTGGGACTACCATATATGTAGCCAACGACAATTCTTCAAACCTCGCTGGACTTGTCAGTTCAATCTCGACCGAAGTTCCAGCCTTTGCGGCTGATCTACGTATGGAAAAGTCGCCTATCCGAGGCTTAGAAGCCTTTGCAAGAGGATATGTAAAAGACGGTGTGGGAGCTGGAGGTACATCAATTGCTGCAATGCTAAAATCAGAGGGAAGAATAAATGGAGATATCCTTTTGAAAGCAATCGAAGAAGAGTATGAGTACGTATTGCATGGCAAGTCGCGTTAATAGGCTTTCGTGTTTATCTGTTGGGGCGCTGAGGGTTAAGTGGCTTCGTCGCCATCCATAACGGATGCGACCTTCCCTTGGCATGATTGTGCAAATTTCGAGAGCAGATTAGTCATTGCGGGAATCTTTATTACGCACCCCTCTTTATGACTAGAGCGGAATGATGACGATTATGACAGTCCACCTATTAGTCTGACAAAGATGCCAGCAGACAAAGATGAAGAGGAATACCGGACTACCGAGTTCTGTAGTGATTCATAGATGCTCCGGCCGGGATTTGAACCCGGGATCGTCGCCTTGAGAGGGCGAAATGCTTAACCGGACTACACCACCGGAGCGCCGATTTTTCGTTGAGTAGCACCAATTCTCGATGCTCTTCATATAAAACTTGTGTGCACCAGTTTTATCAGAATCTAATCTAATCTACCCGCTTTGTAAATTCTTACTCACGATCTTTCTCATTAAGGTTCGAGCAGATCAAAGCACCTATGCAGAAAATTCCCATCTCAATCAAGAAGTATATCGATAATAATATTGCGTATCCTGTAGCCCTTGTTGGTTGCAGGGCAACAGATCCTAAATCCTCACTCGATTGTTGTGAATACGATCTAGCGATTTTCAGTGAACGTGCTCCCGGACACGAGGACAAATTTTTAAGAATAGGCGATCACAGTATTGAATTAATTAACATCTCTGCTAATCCAAGAAAAAATATAATAGCCACGAAAGGCATGATAGTAGCTAAGGATTTTGTGGCAGACTATCCTTTTGTGACATCAAGTCCCGACGGCTTGTCCCACCAATCTTTCGATTATTCAAATTATGCAAATGCCCTTACTGCCTTCGGAAAAAAAGCAATCGTTGGTTCACTCTTTTGCTACGACAAGATCGACAGTGTTGTGTCAAAAAGCCCTATTCTCGCGTCGATGTGGCTTAAAATATCCGCCTACGATTACTTAGAAGGGATACTTGCCCTAGCAGGGTACAGGCCAATGCCCCTTCATGAATTAAATCAGATCCGGAATTTGGATTTTGAAGAACAAAACATCTCGAATGGGATCAAGGTCGCTCTTGCGTGCATAGGCATAGAACGAGCAACCAGATCAACGATATCAAGATCAACTTCTGCCCTCCTGCAGCTATATTCTGAAGCTTACGATAAAGAACTGGTTATCGAGAAAGCAAGACATCTAACCAAGCTTGGTATGTTACCAGACTGTTATTACTATCTCGGCAAAATGGCTCGGAAGGTTTTGGTAAACAAAGGTGCAACTTTCTTCAACTCATATTCTAAACTAATACAGATGTCGATGGATCTGAGTATTGATGCGCCGCAGATTCAAAAGCTGCAGCTTGAGCTATTCAAGACAGCCAAAAATGTGCTGAAAAACTATCGTAGAATTACTGCCGCTTGAACGCTATCCATCGTTTGGTTTTTCCTTGTTCGCAATTTAGCCTTGTACTTTAGGTTACGTGGCCTTGTTCTCAATCTATATCCGCAACATGGGCACCATAATCCGTCCCATTTCATGAAAATCTCGCAAATCTGACATCGTTTTTGTCCGTTCGCATAACGCCCAGAACCAACAGGTTTCTGCGCCTTATGACGTACACATATACCCTTGCAAGTCAATTGATAATAACCTAAATTAAGTCGCTGGTATCCTATTTAAACGTGAGCAATAAGGAATAATGATACAAACATGCGTGCGTATAGGGACAGAAAATAAAGAAAAGAAAAGAGGAAGAAAAGAGCTTATATATCCATCCACCCTAGCGCACGGATACGTTCGAGGCATTGAAGGCTTCGTTCATCGTCAGATACTCTTCTATCTTCATTTTGACATCATCAGGCTCGGTGTCATCCATGCCTGCGAAGCCAGCCTTGAACGCAATCTTGTTCCCGGAAACATTTATGTCTGCAATTTCCATGTCTGCGTAGACATTTGCAAGTTCATTCACCCATTCTTCAGCTTCTTTTTTATCGACGCCGGAAGTATCTATGTTGACGTTTAGCATCTTGGTCATACAAAATCACCTAAAGCAGCATTATTGTAGAGATTTATAAAGTTGACGCACGAAGTGCAAAAGACCTTTCGGATGAATTTAAACCATCTTGCGTGACACCATGTTAAGAAAACAACAACTAATTCACTCTAATTCGGATTGACTTCTGTCGCAGATGCTCTAAGCACTTTTTTCCCCAAAGCCCCAATATTGAATCAATTCTTTTTCAAACTTTGACGACTGTTGTTCGCTCATTGGATCACCGCAGTTCTTGTGGGTTGGAATAACCCGCATCCCGGCCAATTTAAACTCAACTTCGTAAAAGTGAACTTTTGGGCAGCTACACATTGTTCTAAATCGATAACGCTGAGCATATAATTATATGTATCCAAGTTCAATCATGTCCTTTCATTGGGTGGATGGGTTCCTCTGTCTCTAGCACAAACACATATATCGACTAAATTATTCTAATAATCTGATCGACAATGACAAAGAGTACTACAAGTACTGTTTCCAAATCGATAATGTTGTCGTTGATATTGATATCAGCTGTTCTAACAGGCAATGCTTTGAATTATATTGGCTTCATCAAGAATGCATATGCTGCTAATAACTATTACTTAGGGAACGGTGTCCAGCCTGATACCTACTATACCTATAAGATCCAGGACCATGACACTGTACAGGGTCAGCCATTCCTTATGACGATTTATTTTAAGCAGTTCAACAGTACTGGCAAGTACTGGATTGCTCCAACAAACATTGTATACCAAGGCAAGGTATACAACGGAACACTGAATCTAAGCGACCTCGACCTCACTCCTTTAGGATCTTCCAAAATTCCTCCTGATATGAGAGATTTTGTTTCTGGCTACAAGAACAGCCTCGGATGGCTATCGGCTTTTGTTCCCAAACCAGGACTATCATTAACGGCCCCTTACTGGGGCAAGATTGCAGCAATAGGAGGATCGCCTATCGCACCAGGGGGTAGTGCAACGGTCACCGTACCGGCTGGGACGTTTGCCACCACAGTAGTCACTTGGCATTATGGCGTAGATAATAATATTTATGTTAATCCCAATATGCCATATCCAGTCAAGGCGCAGACCTTCGCTGCCACTACAGGAGGAACCCCTCCTACTCAGTATGCATTTGAACTCCAAGCGACAGGCCACGGGCCGCCTCCTATTCCCAAAAGCCAGAATCTAGTTCCCACACCGCCTATAACGATACAAACGGCCCGCGGAACGTATTTCATTGAGATAGTTGCATGGCAACCTTCAACGATAACTGCTGGAAAACCCACGCAATTCGGATTATTGTTTAAAAATAGCCAACAAAGTGCTTTAAGCGATGTCACCTACAGCGTAAAAGCTACTCAAGGTAATGCCACCGTTGCAGATGTGCATGACCAGCATGCTGCAGATGGAACAGGCATACAAACAATCACGTTCCCAAAACCTGGACCTATTAGCATGGTCGTATCGGTGGATGGTGTTGGGGGTGTTCCGAGCGGAGAATTTGTCGAAAGCTCTTCTTTCAACTTGATGGCTGCGCCAGCACCAGGGAAATAAAGTTGCTGTAAAGTAGGTTCGGCCGAAATTCCATATGGCTTCTGGTATAAACGCAATCCTAACATTTTTGTTACCTACTCAACTGTAGTAGGACTTGATTTTTTGTTTTTGTCTAGGAATAAATATGCCATCTCGATATTCTTCAGAATAATTGTCCCCTAAGCGACAGGCCCTCTTGATGTTTGGGATTCTCGGTGTATTCGGAGTAAGCGTGAGCATAATAATAATAGCGATAGGAGGTGGATTTTCTGGCCCGGGGCCGTCGATTTTACATCCTTCTACGGCCGCCGATTTATGGACGGTAGGACAAGGCATTAAGCAAGGCACAGTACTGAATTATAGTTTGACTAATATAGATTCGCGCAGTTCTCTGATCAACGCACTGGTATCTATGAATTTTGTGCAAGATACTGGGAGTGCCTGGAAAGTCAATTTCTATATTCACAATGATTCAGTAGCTAAGAACGGATCCGTCCTGTTGGCAAAGCAGCAATTAACAAATGTTGGTTCGATAGATACATCCTTCAAGCCGTACTATGAGCCTGTCGAATCGTCCGTTTTGTCGATAAGGGATATTGCAAGAGAGCCGAAATATTTGGCGATTGGCGCACCTTGGGACTCGATATTTGTGGCTTTTTCCTCAATTCCCATAAGAGTTACCGATCACGAGACATTGCAGACCACCGCAGGGACCTTTAATGCCTTTACTTTGAGTTACACCATTGGTTCGAAAACGAGTAAGATCTTCATCACTCACCAAATTCCTCTTCCAGTTCGAGCAGAGGTATACAATTCGGAAGGTCGACTGCAATATCAATACGAATTGGTCGGAAAAAGACTAGCATAGTATTGAACCTTTATTTATCGAGAATGAAAGTAACGCTAAGTAGAAATCCCGCCGGTGTCAGGACCGTATATATTTTGCATCAGCCAATCTACATAGTTTTTCACACTCTGATCTACTTTGCACCATAAATGAATGGAGCCAGGAAGGATCTCAATCCTGCCATTTTCTTTGATTATTCGTAACCCTTCTTTTCCTTCATACATGTAGGCGTCTTGAGTTTGTACACTGCTCCCCAGGGATTCGATTGCTTTTCGTCTTATATTCTCCCTGGGAATAGCGAATTTTCTACGAAATTTATCTATGACGACACTAATGTTTTCGGTTCCGTATGAATCAATATCTTTGATTTTGTTCGGATCTGGAAAATGCAACTGGAGTACTACTTGATGGCGTGACCCGGTGAAAGAAGCGAGTTCAGTTATTTTTTTATATAACAGATTGGGGTTCTTTGAGATCGCGTAAAGCACATCCCTATTGTAATTAATATTTGATATTAGTTCGTCAATCAATTCTGAAAAGGTTATCGTGTTGCCCGGAGCGGTTATGATCTTGAAACCTGGGTTCTACATATATATGAATGTACGCAGATGTACAAAAATAATCCATTGAGCATGTCGCGCGATCCATTTTTTACGTCTTATTGTATAATTACATGAGTTGTTTTATGTTCACACCTGACCCAGGTTCCGAACGCGCAAGTAGCGTTGAAGACTATCAAAACACTTGCTCAGAATTTATTGTAGACATAAGTAATGACTACAAAGATTGGGTTGATAGATATCACTTAGGCGAGGAAGAAACAAAATCGAGAAAAGCGACCATCGATGATATCGTCCAGACGACGAATAAATGGATTTACAGATATTCTGATAATATCAAGAAGATCGATATCGTTATGAATGATGGCATTAACAAAATGGCTGAACATACTGCCGGCTACCCGTTTAACTTTCAAGTCAGTGTAAATAACAAGCGACGCTACACGATGCATCCCTTAGGACCAGTCAAGCTAAACGTAAAGGCGACACCAAGAGAAGCCAGGCTAGCCCGAATAGGGAATTACAATAAAAATCAGCTGCTGCTAATTAGCTCAAGCTCACCTGTCAACTTTAATTTCAGCAACGAAAGTCTGAAGGCAGCAGATATTTTGGATGATTATTTTGTAATAGACGCTAGCCAGTGCCAACGACTTGATCTTATCTCGGTAACAGTAATAGTAGAAGAAGTGGATCAAGATTATGCAAGTGAAAGACGAGGATATTCGACTCTTATATTGCTGACGTAGTAGTAGTATAAATCGAGTTTATTATCTACGCTGAATAAGTAATCTCGGCAGTGCTGTGGCCCACTCATTTTGGAAAAATCAGAATGTTGATCTTATTAACTATTGTCTGTACATTCAAATGGTATATAATCTTAATAGAAAAGGACTGTTAATTATCAGGCGTGTGTTGACCTGAAAATAAAATCATTATATATATAA
>CAKOFP010000116.1 GCA_933226995.1 Candidatus Nitrosopolaris rasttigaisensis
GGCTAACACTATCGACTTGCCGGCCGTCGCGGAAAGAATAGCTAGCGATAGTAAGAGTATTGACGAAATTACTCCTGTCATTTTCAGCTTCGAGATGTTTCTTTTAGAAGGTGTTGTTCTTGTTCTTGTATTTCTATCAGTATCTGTCATTGACGGCAACTGAGCTACATACTATTTAATGAAATACCCAAATTAGACCCAAATCTCTCATGAGAATTGTGTCTTTCAATTTAGGAATAATTGCTTGACTTTGTGATGTTTGTTATCGTCGTTTACTTCTCTTTTGATGTTAAATTAATAAATTAGAATATTATCTTCCTGTGATCCAAAGCAGTAACCCAAGACCTGCATATTGTGCAGTATTAATAGAGAACAGATACGGTGCCGCAGCATCAACTATATTCTTTATCGAAGGGCCCGCGATGTATAATTTAGACCAGAAGATTATGGTGACTATATTTTGTAGTATAAACAATGAAGCAACCAGAACAAGGCCTATGGTAAAGTAGGACTTTATTAATCGCATATTCTGGATGTATGTCGTCATAACGCCACCTAACAAGCCTATATTGAGCAGAGCGGCTGCTGCGGCAGTCAGCATAAAATCCAATGCTACCATGCCTATATGATTTCCCCGTCGCTGATGCCTAATTTACTTTTTTTCCTAATTTTAGCCAGTATCTCCATGAAAGAGTTGTAATTCTTTTCCATTAATGGTGTTAGATAGTACGTTGCACCATAAGATTCTTTATTGTCAGTGATAACCAATCCATTTGCTGTCAAAACGGATAGATGATGAATAACAGTTTTATAATCCAGTTTTAATTCAGATGAAATTTGGTTAGGGTTAGCGGGATGAGAATTAATTAATTCGAGAATTCTTGCCCTATTAGCCCCTCCTTTCGTACTACCGATTAGATACCACAAGACCCGCTTGAACTGAGGATCAAAACGAGCCACTACTGCTGTTATCACCTAAAGTCATAATGATCTTCCCAATCAATCCTATACTTGGTACATCAGGAAGAGAAGGAAAGAACGCTCGTTCCAAAAGACAAAGGACATGAAATCATACCAAGAATATAAAGTTGTCCTGATTTGAAGATATTAGCTTAGTATAACTACAAATTTGGGTATAATTTGGAAAATTCCTTATATAATCCCATCTCGTTCCGTTGACGATTAAGGAAAGAATGTCAAATTATTCCGAAAAGTTGAATCACCATTTTATCAGTTCCGACGTGTGGATTTTTGAAATTTAAGTTTTGACTCTATGATGTGCCCTTTGCCCCTGCATTATGCGCCTTAGCTGGTGAATTGCAGTGGGATGAAGACGGATGGACGGGCCCATTCTATCTATGAAGATGGATGAGCTTATCAGTTACAGTGACACTATTGCAGAAAGGACAATATTCAACGTCTCTAATTAAATCTCTATCATTATTCTCAGCATCAAAATTCATCTCATCATTTCGTCTTTGCTACTAAGGAACATAACAGGTCTAGGAGTACTGTGCCTGCCTGCTCAGAATCTACAGGCCGAGCAGCAGTTCGGATTTCAGGGACGCTTAACGATTTCCTAACCAGCCATTTAACGTATTCCATGCATCAGAGTATCCCAATCTGTACAGATTACAGTCAGTGTGGCAGGAGTCGCTATATGATTTATGGTGTAAGAAGTCGAATTTCGCTGTATTGTATCCGTCGTCGTATGGTCCGATTGCGTATGCGCGTGGCATTACTACCGTTAGTGGCGCTAAGACTAACACCAGTACTGCTACTAGCAAAAATAATGCTGTTTTCATTTGGGACAAAGCCACTCCGTATCCGGGCCACCGACTGCACCTTGAACATGACCAATGTTGCTAATGCTTCTGTATTTCATATTTTGCTGCAGTCAAACCAATTATTTATGAGAAACCAAACTTAGTACTAAAGTTTAAATCAATTTCTATTATATGATACTATTTTGTTGTTTTATCGATTCTAAATATCTGTATGTACAAGTATCCATTGTACTAGATGGCATCTACACTTTATGTTTTGCAAACGCAGTAAAGTATTTTTTTAGTTTATGGTAGATTCATGGTTATTACCTTACTTTTTCGATAGATAGAAAGATAGATTAATTTTCAGTATGTTGTATGTTGTTGTGTTTATGTCTTGTGTTTATTCAAATCTATAATGCTTCTTCATTTTTATGCCAAAAGCAGCATCAGTTCTATCAAAAGGTATTTCTGCCCCACGGCTTCACCGTGGACTGCAATGGGACAGTTGGCAAGATTGGGTCTTTGTCCAAGCTCTCATTATAGTGCGTATTTGGCGGTCTTCAGACTTTAGATCGGTTAACTGTTTGCAAAGATGTTCTGAAAGTCCTGCCGTGACGGTTCTGGTGTTAATTTCATTATCAGATTGTTGTTGTAGGTCCTGATTTTGGACACTTTGCGTTATGACACCCGAAAACTGCAGACGAGGGATGTTCTATAGAATATGATGATTATAGTGTCACTATACTAAGTTTTAGGAGAAAAAATCCAATCAAATAATAAATGATAAAGTGTGAGCGTAAATGAAGGGTTAATGTTATGCAATATACCATCGAAAAGGTGGCACTTACACCAGTATTCATTATTTTCGCGCAGTACCAATCTTTGCTGTAAGCACATTACAATTTAGATGGTGGACATAAATAATAATCTCTTGACTATCATATTGAAAGAAATAATAGCTCCCATAAGTTGGGAGCTTTAAAGCCATGGTCCTAAAGTCAAACAGCCTGTATAAGAGCGGAAAAGCATTAATAGGAAGATATAAAAAAAATCCAATCCTGCTACCAAATAAAGATGTCTGGTGGGAATCAAAAGCAGTCTTTAACCCTGCGATCTTATACGATGGAAATAAGGTTCACATGCTTTATAGGGCAATTGGTGAGTATAAACAGTATATCTCAAGGTTTGGCTATGCATGTAGCACAGATGGATTTACTTTTGAAAGGAAAAATGAAATCGCTTTTGGACCGACAGAAGGATATGAAAAGTATGGAATAGAAGATCCGCGATTGGTGCCAATTGATAATCAACTATATTTCTCATACGTAGTACTTTCTGATTATGTAGTAAAAGGACCAGTAGGTTCAACTGCTTTAGCCACAACTAACGATTTTCGTAATTATACAAGACTAGGAATAATAACTAGCAAAGGTTCAGATAATAAGGATGTTGTTCTCTTTCCAGAAAAGATAAATCAAAAATATGTGCTTTTACACAGACCACGTAGCTGGGTTGGCCCAAAATTTGGTATTGATAAACCAAGTATTTGGATTGCTGAAGGCAACACACTATCAAATTTTGAAAAGAACACCATACTTATGAAACCCGAGCAAGACTGGGAAGAGCTAAAGATTGGATCAGGTCCGCCTCCAATAAAAACCAAACATGGTTGGCTTTTGATTTATCATGGTGTGGATAAAGATTTGGTCTATAGAACTGGAGCTGCTCTTCTGGATCTGAACAATCCTGTTAATGTAATAGCCAGAACAAAAGAGCCTGTCCTACAGCCTCAGGAACCATACGAAAGAATTGGTGATGTTAATAATGTGGTTTTTCCAACAGGCGCCTGTGTTATAGACGAGAAATTACACGTTTATTATGGAGGCGCAGATAAAGTATGTTGTCTTGCAGTCGTGGAATTAAATGCTTTATTACAGTATATATTGAATGGAAGATAATAGATCAAATTCGCGATCCGATATCCACTAGGAATCTTTGCGCCGATCCCATAGTATATTTGATTGGTTCAACTACGTGCTATTTGCAGCACTTTTTGAATTAGACGTGTGTACAACTAATGGTGACAATCGGACTTTACAATCATGATGAAAAGAATCTGTATTAGTAGGCGTCTTGTCACAATCCATAGAATCTAATACTAATCTGGACAAATCTTCCTCTCGTATATGTACTATGCCAGCCTTTGAATCATGAAATGCTTCTGCTAGGACATCAAAGTTATGTGCGCATCCAGGCTGTTCAGAGGCACCTTGTAAATGTAAAAAAAATTAAAAAATGTTGCGTTACTTCGCTGCAGTAGAATTTTGTATTCCAGTAGCCGGATCTAAGATAAGATTCCCGGCATGTCCGGCGGTGTTAAGATCAAACATATTATTAATTAGTCCAGCTTTGACATCAAAAGATTGGTTTCCTATTCGTCCTAATCCCCAGTTGTCTTCAATAAAGCGCAGGATTGACGATAGATCTGTTATGCTATGATCTACAAAATTTACTTTTGCATATGGGGAAATTACAAGCAGAGGTATACGAGGACCATATCCGCAGCGATCTCGTGCAGCACCGGTAGGAGCATGACCGCAGAGGCCTTGACGTCCAAGTAGTGCATCATTTACTGGATCACCGGATTGGCTGACTATTGGAGGCATGACATGATCATACCAACCATCCGAATCATCCCATGTGATTATTACTGCAGTACTGTTCCATTCTGGTAGGCTTTCAAGACGATTGACTGTATTAACTAAGAAAGTCTGTTCTGCTAGCGGGTCGGAGATTTCTGGATGGCCGTCCTGGTATGTGGGAGCTTTAATAAAGCTGACAGAAGGCATATTACCGCCTTCAGACGCATTCCAGAAGTGTGATAGATCGTACTGGTGATTGGCTTGATCTGTGTGACCTACCATCTCTATCGAAGTTGGAGGAAGATGATGTGGATTGGCAGTAGAGTTGTAATATTGAAATGGTTCAACATCAGGATAGTAATCTTTATTTGGTATTTCACTAGTGCTAGTATGACTTTGACGGCTATTACAATCTAACGTTGCATTTCCAGTGTTGCTCAGAAGTCTGAATCCACCTGAAAACCAACCCCAAGTAACACCTTTTGCGTTCATAAGATCACCTATGTTTTTGCCCTGCATGGCTACTGTAACATTGTATAATTTTGAATTCCTAGAACAGTCATCGAATCTTGGATCTATGTCACCTATAAGAGTGCCATTTACAACCCCATCAAATTTTAAAGATGGAGGAATTTTCGTATTAGCTGGTAAAGCACCAATGGTCTGGCCGGAAATAAGGTTGATGTGTCCTGGCGTAGAGGGCCCAAAAGTAGAACCATAAAAGTTATCACTAATAGCAAAATGTTGAGCATAATTCCATAATGCAGTGACGGTATTGCCATCAAAGTAACCCATTACTTGGTTTGGATCACAGTGACCGTATTTAGGACCAGCATATTGTACAAACTTATCCAATAATCCACCATCATATGCCTTCTGTTCAGCTGCATAGGCGTGATTATTATCGCACGTCACTACCTGTGAACGATCAAGACGGAAAGGATGAGCAGAGTTTGTATTATTGTTAATTAATAGACCAGCCGAATTCATTCCGTTAATAGAAGGTGTATGCGGATTGGCTACAAATTTGGGTTCACTAGGCGGATTTGTGGCATTCGGATAAGTACCAAAGTAATGGTCGAAGGCAACATTCTCTTGTAAGATAACCACTAGATGTTTGATCGGTGTTGTAGTTGTTGTAGTTGTTGTTTTTGCTGTGTTTACATCTGTTGTTGAATTGGTGACTGTTCCAGTAGCTGCTGCTACTGTTGATGCAGATGAACCGCCGGCCAACAAGATAGCTGTAACGAGTATGATTGCCAAAAATACGCTTATTCCTATCCTCGTAGTCATTAGAAATATCGATATTAATATCTTAGTTATTAAACTATACACAAAGAAAAGCACCTAATGGGAACAGTAGAACATATCTTCACAAAAAAAAGACCGAACAGCGTTGGAAACTCCTTATTGAATTCCCCGCAGACAACGGTTTTTATCAGATATATCAATGGCTAACACTTGCCATGTTTATAGAATGAATAAATGTGCCTTGATCTTAATGACCCCGGATTATTATCTGTACTTGCAATTTTTAATTAGGAAAATATATCTGTCTGAATTTCTAATTCAAGCCGATCTATTTAGATTATAGCCGCTATTTTTATATAATTTGAATCCTATAGATATGTCGTCTTTGAAAGGACTTCCAAGAATAAAGCGAAAATCTCTAGGGTTCTAGAGTCTCTTATGCCCAACTTGGATTAAAA
>CAKOFP010000117.1 GCA_933226995.1 Candidatus Nitrosopolaris rasttigaisensis
ATTGGAGTAATTTCTGAGCTACCGAACCTGCCATTACCAAAGTAGCAGTCAACCTGCCTGAAAATCTCCCACCTCCCCTATAATCAGCGAACCCACCGTATTTTACCATCGCCTGATAATCAGCGTGTCCAGGTCGAGGTTTTGTTTTGATTAATTCATATGGCCCTGAATCTTGATCCTGATTCCATATTAGCATACAAATTGGCGCACCACTCGTAAAGCCATTATACATTCCAGATATGATCTCAACCTTGTCCTCTTCTTTTCTCTGGGTCGTAATCACAGATGTACCTGGTCTTCGACGGTCGAGCTGCAACTGAATATCCGACTCATGAAGAGGCAGACCCGCTGGGCATCCATCCACCACCATTCCCACACATTTACCGTGACTCTCGCCGAAACTCATCGTAACAAAACGTTCGCCGAGTATATTTCCTGGCATCTACTGTATTCAGGCAATCTTATTCATGTTCCATATATATTGGCTTTTTGAATTAAATTTCTGATAGAACTCTGGCGCTTGTCCAAATAGATACAAAAAATTCTGGTCAGCGGGTCTAGTGCAAGTTATTATTATTCGCGATCCACCGTCGGTTTAATGTGACCTCCGAGTTCCATAACGTCTTGAATAAAGTTCGGATATGATACATCAACTGATTCAACACCTGCAACAGTAGATTTTTTTGTCAGCATCGCGGCAATAGTAAATGCCATAAACAGCCTATGATCGTTGAAAGACTCTAGCGACGCATTTTTCAAATTTTTAGGAGCAATTATTAGTAATTCATTTTTTCCTTCCTTAATCGTTGCCCCCAATTTTGTTAACTGGGAGGCGATGTTTGCGACTCTGTCTGTCTCTTTCAATCTCGCATGTCCGATCCCCGTTATTTTGACTGGAGATCTTGCCTTCAGAGATAGTACAGATACAACCGGCAAAAGATCCGGAGTATCAGAAAGGTCAAATTCCCCGCCACACAACTGTTCGGTACCATACACTCGAACTTCACCTTTTTGTCTGTTAACTTTTATTCTTCCATCCATTGTCCTAATAATGTCCAGTATGTCTGAATCAGCTTGAGGAAGACAGAAGTTTATTCCGGTTATTGCCAGTTCATCACCTAGTAGAAGTCCTGCAGTAAGAATTAATGCGGCGCTTGAAAGATCGCCAGGAACATCAAAAATGGTCGCTTTATATGATGCAGAGGGGAGGTGATATTCTCTGAAACCCTCGTTATGCACTGCAACACCAAATGCTTTCATGGTAGCAAGCGTCGACTCAATATACGGTTTTGAAACTTGTTCCCCCTTGATTCTTATTTCAACGGTAGACTCGGCATATACGCACGAGATTAGAAGAGACGAGACAAACTGGCTTGATACACTTCCGTCTACATCGGTTGTTCCTCCCTTTATCCCGCCACCTTTAACTATGAGCGGAGGGGTCCCGTCGAATTTGGTGGAATAAGATTGTACTCCCAATTTGCTGAGAGAATCCAACAAGGGCTGCATGGGCCGCTTTCGAAGACTTTCGTCACCAGTAAGAACCGTGAGTCCGTTTTTTACTAGAGCAGACATAGTAGTCATTAATCTTATCGTCGTACCGGAATTCTCTGCATTGATTACATTTTCTGGCACCGTAAAACTATGTCTGCCTTTTATATGTACCACAAAATTATCCTGTCTTGTTACGACTCCGAGGGCCTTGCAAGCTGAAATAGTTGCAAGTGTGTCTCGAGAAAACAGAGGATTTTTGATAGTAGACTTCCCGTCAGTAAGCGACGCGATAGCAATTGCCCTATGACTGTAGCTCTTGCTTGATGGACATCTTATAATGCCATTAATACTTGATTTCGTAACCAGAATTCTAACCAACTAATGTTTCCGCCGTTGCCTTTTCATTGTTGATTTTGGACACAATCACGGTGCCGTTAAACTTGGCAAAAGCCGCCTTAATATCTTCTATATTTTCTTCATTCGATACCGCAGCAATAGCCGGGCCATTGCCCGAGATGCTTGCAGCCAATGCCCCTCCTTGTATTGCTTTTATAACAGGCTCGTATTCTGCAGATAAGCTGGTGGAAAGTAGCATACCGTTCAGATTCATGGCCTTCCAATACTCGCCGGCCGTCGCAAACTTGAAGGCCTCCCCGAACAAATCTGACATTGTGACTACCTTGCTCATATTACCTCTTCGTGTTACTTTAGGAATGAAGATTATCGCTGAGAGGTTGTGGGGCGCCTCTCGATGATGTATTATTTCGTGTGTATGGTTATTCGTTACTACGAACCCACCAAAATAACAAGCAGAAGAGTCATCGTATGCTCCTGTTATAGTCACTCCCGCATCCAGTGATGCAAGAACGGCACGATCTAACACAACATAGTCTTCTATATCCTCTTTAACAAGTTTGCTACAAGCCAATGCAACGGCGTCAGAAACAGCGCTAGAACTTTTCAATCCGAATCCAATAGGAATTTCTGACTCCACGGTTATGTAAACTGAATTCTCCGCAAGGATCTCCTTTGGTATTGTGTTGTAAACTATATTGCGTATAAGTTTCTCATTAATTGTTTGAGATTGAATTCCTTCCCCGGATCTCAGGTCCGCCTCTGCTGTAACTCTAAGTGAGATTCCTAGTGCGGAACCACTGCAAGTCGCAAGAGCATTTACGATAGAAATTGCGCCATGTACTGTTGCGCGTACTCTCTTTTTTATCACAAGGGTTCACCGAAAGGACCGAAGAGAGCTTTTTTCATTGCTTCCAGCGGCGCAGTTATCCCTGTCCAGATTTCGAACGCTTTCGACCCTTGTGCTAGGAGCATCTCATATCCATAGATGACTGTCGCTCTTGCATTTTTTGCCTGTTCAATCAGATTTGTTACCATTGGTGAGTACACAATGTCGTAAACAATGCTGTTTTTACCTATATGCTCATAATCCACAATACTTTGCTCATCATTCATCCCACTAGGAGTGGAATTAATAATTAAATCTGACTTCAGCGCATGTCCTCCTAAATCCTCCATCCCGGTAAAGTTAGCACTTAATCCAAGATTAGAAGCCATTGATATGAGTTCATCCGCATTTTTCCTTGTCCTATTTGCGATTGTTATGTGGGAGATTCCTATTTCATTCGAGAGGGCAGCAATTATTGCCCGTGCTGCCCCCCCAGATCCTATCAGTAGAATTTTCATTCCATTAAAGCTTACACGCCGTTTGTGCAGAGGTTCTATGAAGCCTTCGACATCCGTATTATAGCCCTTGAAAGTTCCTTCAATGCAGTGAACTGTATTAACTGCGTTAGCTTTCTTGGCAGAAGGATCAAGTTCGTCGATATACGGTATGATACCAACCTTATGCGGTATTGTAACGTTGAATCCAGATATATTGGTAGCACGAAGAGAACCGAGAGACACCTCGAGCTCGCCTTTGGGTACTCGAAATGCAATATAGACACAGTTGAGGCCAACTGACTTGAACGCCGCATTGTGCATTGCAGGTGATAATGAATGATCAATAGGGTCTCCGATGATACAATACGTTTTAAATAAGTCTTGCATTGATTTTGCCTGAGCAGAGATCAATCCTGTCATATAGCTTTCTCATTTGTTGTACCGTCAGTTGACCTGGGGCAACTGCTTCTTCTAGAGCAGCATAGGTAAAAGGCGCATTTCCATAGATCGTACATAGAATTCGAGATAAAATTCCTAGTTCTCCCATTGCGAATGATATTAAGTTTAGTTCGGTTGTGTCGTCATAAAGATCGAGAAGTCGTAGGCAGTCATGAACATTTTGGGCAGCGGTAGCGATCTTCACGTAATTGCTGTATATCCTCATTTGCCCTAAAACATCTACGAGTTTGTCATTAGTCGGCGTTTTTTCAAAGTCATGCCAAGAAACTAATATCCGAGTTTCTTGTTCTGTAATGAAATCTACTAACTCGTCGTTGTCAAGCAAAGTCTCGAGTTCAACATCGAGCAGCATTGGTTGGGATAGTGATAGTTGCTTTAACCAAAAAATTCGATCTTCAGTGGTCCCTGTAAATTTGCCTTTCTGTTGCGTTGACCTGAGAGTGAAAACTGCCCTCTTTCTTATGCCTTTCACAATCTCTAAAGCTTCTTGCATATCTGCCAGCATCAAAAAATCGAATCGAATTTCGACGAAGTCTGCCCCGTATGAAAAAGCTCGTTTGATTTGCTTCTTTAGGTCTTCAGGCGCTGTTGACGCTATCGATGCACAAATTTTAGTCAATGATAGATCATCTTCTACCTAGTGATCGCTAACCGACTCCCGCTGGGGGGTGACTTGATTTTTCGTGTTCCATGCGTTCATGTGCACTCAAAGCTTCCGTGCTGTCGAACACTCGTCCGCACCGACTGCAGCGATGTGATTTTGGAGTCTTAATGTTCGATGAGGTAGATGCCGCCATTTCCTATCAGAATATTATACCACCAACAGATAATTAAAGATGATAACGCTATAGCTTATTTGAGCAATGCGACGGAATTTTTTTCCAGTTTGCAATCAGCGCTTCAGATCTTATATGCAGTTGTTCCTCCGCAAGTCTCGCGATTGCTAGTTGTATGTATTCGTTCACTATCTCTATTCCTAAATACCGTCGATTCAAGTGCGATGCCACCTTTGTGGTTTGGCCGCTGCCATTGAAGGGATCGAGAACTGTGTCTCCCTCGTAAGAGTATAACTTCATAAGTCTGTATGGTATTTCTTCCGGAAATGGACATGGATGCGTTATGTATCCTGGTGGTACAGGTGCAATATGCCAAACCGAATTGGCAATCTCTTTTGTCCACTCCTCGTGCGTAGCCGGGAGGGTCTCGTCTCGTTGCGTTCTGCCAGACTTCACGTTGCCTTTCCTTAATACCAGAATGAATTCATGCATAATATTAGCTCTATAATACTTTGGATATGGATTGATTACAAAAGAGCCATATCTATTAGTACCACCGGTCACCTTATGCCAAATAATCTCCTCGTGAAGATTCCATTGACCGGAAGGTTGAACCAGTTTGGATAATAGGATATGCGGTAACGGCAGAATCGTCCCATTGACTACCTCGTTGGCGATAACTATACAACAGTACCCCCCTTCTGTGGTTACTTTAAAGACCTTATCATTAAAAATCTCTACCATTTCATCAAGATAATCGCTAGTTTCGATATTAGACCTGCCACGATAATATCCCCCGTTTCCAGAGGCATGCATTTCGTAATCAATTGCATTTCTATAAGGGGGTGAGGTTATGGTCAATTGTACCGAATGGGGAGAAATTCTCTTCAATACTTCTTTACAGTTGCCACCAATAATTACATTAACAACATTTTGCTGTACCTGCATCAATGATATATTATTGATTTGTCCATATTCCGAATGCTTTAAAATAATCGACTTTCCGATTAAAAAAATATTTCCTGCCTAAAGTTATTATTGTTCTCATTTCTCGATGATATACTCGTCAACCTCTATTCCAAAATGACGTCCAGTCTTAGGGTTTATGAAGCCGAGTATCTCATAGCCGACTTTTACCTCTGTGACAGGTATCAGTTTGGCATCGCTAGTCATGAAAGTTATTGTTTCCGCATTCTGCAAAATTATAGTTCCAACCTCTCCATTGATCTCTCCTCTAACCAATTTCAGAGGCCGAGTTTCTATTTTTGATCTTCCCACCGTTACGCGTCTAGTCGCCCCCTCCTTATTCACTATGAGGACCTCAGTGCCAGATTCGATCTCGGAAAGATATTTGGTCTTACCACCTGGGATTATTGTGTAGCAGTAAATCGCGCCTGCGTTTATCCTGAATGGCCTGGGCGATGTAAATGCAGATCCTTCTGATTCATTGTGTATTAAGAACATAAAGTTAGATCTGCTTCCAATGAGCATTCCTTCTCCTTTGGTAAGCAGAGATGCAGTATCTACACAGACTCTTTCACCGCTACCAACCTCTCTCACCTCTAAAACCTTGACAGGTCTAATAGTAAAAATTGGATTGTCAAGGTACTGTCGTGATACTTCAACCTCCTTCGGATTGTCGGTCGAAAGTATTACACCATCAACTCCCAATTCCAAAATTTCAAACATTGTTCTTACTTCGCTCGGATTTTTAGCGATAGTATAAACCTTGGTTCCCGATCTATGCAGTTTGGAGATTATGTTTTCCAATGGAATGATCTTCCAGTTAGCAGCGTCAACTATGACAAACTCTGCGCCTAATGTGGACATCAATATCACTTCTTCAAGATCTTCATTACTGAAGACTTTTTTGGAAAAGCCTGGAACCTTATCAGTGGACTTTGCGTTCCTTAATTCATCTAGTGTTTTACAAATAATCATGTCTGCATCTTGCGATTCAAAAATGGTTTTGAATCCGCTCCCAGGTGCCAACTTCGGATCGATATAAAGAATTCTAACATCCTTTAACTCCGACAAGAAAGCATCTAATTTAGATTTAGCAACAGTTGGACTAACAATTATTTCTTTGGTCTTTGTGTCTGTCAAGATGTAAAATCGCCTCTCTTGTATCCTTACCCTCTATGATAATTTCATATAACGCACGGACCATTGCCGGCGGATTACGGTGTTGGAATATATTTCTACCAAACGTAACTCCGCTCGCTCCTGCCTCCATTGCCCCAGCACACATTTCAATAATTTCTTGATCCGTATTGGCTTTTGGTCCCCCAGCTATCACAATAGGGACTGGGCAACTTTTTATGACCTTTCTAAAAGAGTTGACATCGCCTGTATAAACAGCTTTAACTAGATCCGCTCCGGCTTCAGCCCCAATTCTTGCTGCATGAGCAACAATTTGCGGATCATGAGGATGTTTGATATTTTCGCCTCGTGGATACATCATTGCTACAAGTGGCATACCCCATTCATCGCATTTATCTGAGATGGTGCCTAAGTCGTGCAACATTTCAGATTCTTCTTTTGCGCCTATGTTTATATGGACCGATACTGCGTCGGCACCCAATCTTATTGCTTCTTCAACACTTCCTATCAAAACTTTTTTGTTTGGGAATGGCCCTAGAACTGTGCTGCCCGACAAATGAGCTATTAAGCCAATATTTATAGGAGTTGGCAGTGTTTTGATGATGCCTTTGTTTACCAGAACGCATGTAAGTCCCGCGTTCTCACATTGATAAATCATACCATGAATATTCTCCAAACCATTGATAGGACCGTTGCTGATCCCATGATCCATTGGAATACATAGCATCTTGCCATTTTTCAAGAGTCTCCCCATTCGGATCTCTTTGCCGCAAACCATATATAGTGAAACCATTTCCTGACCTACTTAAAAGTAATTGTCTAGGGCAACGGCGCCTTCTAGATTACCGCGCGCTTTTTAGTATTTTGGGATCAGCATTAAAATTTGTTATAGTTTGAGTCTGGTAAGGTTAAATAATTTGGACGGTACTTATCCTTTCAATTGCAAACAGCTCTCCGAAAAGTAGGCTCTTACCTGATTCGTCGCTGCGAGGCAAAAGACCTCCCGACGGTGGTAGACATCAATATGCTTACACTTCCCGAACATTATTCGGATTACTTTTTTGAATCAATCCTGAGGGAATTACCTGAATCCTTCATCGTCGCTGAACTTTATGATAAAGTAGTTGGATATATCATGTGTAAGATTGAATTCGGTTTCTCGAATTTTAGAAAGTTGGGTTTCGTAAAAAAGGGTCACGTGGTTTCTGTCGC
>CAKOFP010000118.1 GCA_933226995.1 Candidatus Nitrosopolaris rasttigaisensis
GTTGTACATGCCTCGACTACTGGCGGTGAGAAGTATAAGGTAGAGACCGAAATAGTCGTCCACGGAGCAGGTCGAGTTCCAGAAATTGATGACCTCGAATTAGCCGCAGCTGGCGTACAACGCGAGGATAAGAAGGGTGTAAAAGTGAACGAATACCTTCAAAGCGTTTCCAATCCAGCAGTTTATGCAGCCGGCGATGCAGCAGAAAGTGGAGGGCTACCGTTGACTCCTATTGCTGCATATGAAGGAGAGATCGTCGCCACTAATCTGCTTGAAGGAAACCACATCAAACCTAACTACAGAGGGGTTCCTAGCGTGGTATTTACGATTCCCCCATTGGCATCAGTTGGTCTACAAGAAGATGCAGCGAGAAAACAGGGTCTGCATTTTAGAATTAATAAAGCAAATACATCTAGTTGGTATTCTTCTAGGCGTGTGGGCGAAAATCATTCGGGATATAAGGTGTTGATTGATGAAGACAATGATCTTATATTAGGTGCGCAAGTATTGGGTCCACATGCTGAAGAAGTAATCAATATATTTGCCATAGCGATACGATTGGGACTCAAAGCTGGAGAGATCAAACAAGCTATCTTTTCCTATCCAACAAACTCATCTGACATCAGCTATATGTTATAATCAAAGTGAGGGAGTTATAGTCAAGCGAATATTAAGCCCAACCAAGAAAATTGAAAGGTCGATCATAATTTAACGTCAAAACATCCTAACTATTAACAAACCAACGAAAAAATTGTTTTATTCGAGTAAGATCGTGATTTCAAGTCGTTATTCACCCTTGGTCAGGATTTTTTTCTATGCTTTTTTCTTTGTTTGTAAGAACGCTAGAATCTACTCTTCATATTCTATATTATAGAAGCAGACAGGTGGACCCAAAAAAAGCAAATACAGCGATTACTTGCAAATTATTATTTTGATGCCTATCAGAACTATTCCTAGACTGTATATATTGATGGATTTCCGATACCAATTTGGCATTCGTTTGAGATTTATTTTGCTTACTGTGGTGCTCATCTTAGAGGAAATATGATATCTCCTTTGCTTACCAAGCTTGTGTATGCATTTGTATATGAACCCACATGGTCAACGGGCTCAGAGGGATGCAAATGAAAATTCAGCCGTGTCTCAACCACTCACATAATTCTTCGAACGTAGTAAAATATAACGCAATATTATCAACTTTCCTATCTTATAAAGACTACCATCATTATGTCTTAAACCGGTTTCTTTGTTCATAGCCCATATAGCATTCGCTAAAGTGCCTAGCCATACTTATATTTCGTGTTCCAGCGAAATCGAATGCTTAACAATATCGCAATATGCTTTCACTAAAAGTTTTTACCGTTGATAAATAGCTGAGAATCTGTGAATCATGTTAGTGGAAGAGACGTCGGAGGACTCTTCGAACGGACAACCGCATGACCGACACACCGCCGCGAACACCACTTCCGCGGCCTACGGCTCCCGATGAAACATTCCCAACCTTGAGTGCGGCTCAGATCGCCCGCGTCGCTTCTCGCGGAAAGGTGCGACGAGTCGAGTTAGGTGATGTTCTTCTCAGAGCTGGAGAGCACGCGGAGCAGTTCTTCGTCGTGACCGCCGGTCGCATCGAGATCGTTCGGGAGACGGCAGCCGGCGAACAACTCGTGATCGACCTTCTCCCCGGCCAGTTCAGCGGCGAAGTCAGCACGCTTTCGGGTCGTCGAGCACTTGTCACTCTTCGCGCCGTCGAAAAAGGGGAAGTCATCGAAATCGGCCGCGACGAGTTATTGGCGCTCGTACAGACCGACAGCGAACTGAGCGAGATCTTTGTCAGGGCGTACCTCCTCCGCCGGGTCAGTCTCATTGCCTACGGAATCGGCGATGTCGTGCTCGTCGGATCGATGCATTCACCAGGGACGCTGCGCATCAAGGAATTCCTTACACGGAACAGACATCCGTATAACTACATCGACCTCGATCAGGACGCCGGCGTTCAGGAATTGCTCGACCGGTTCCGTGTCGGTGTGGACGATGTCCCTGTGTTGATTTGCCGCGGGACGGTCGTGTTGCGGAATCCCACCAACGGCGAGGTTGCTGGCTGTCTCGGATTCAACGACGCCATCGACCAGACGCACATACGTGATGTCGCCATTGTCGGCGCCGGGCCATCGGGACTGGCGGCAGCCGTCTACGGTGCGTCGGAAGGGCTTGACGTTGTGATGGTCGAAATGAACTCCCCCGGCGGCCAGGCCGGGTCGAGTTCGAAAATCGAGAATTATCTGGGCTTTCCGACCGGAATTTCCGGACAGGAGCTTGCAGACAGAGCCTACACGCAGGCACAGAAATTCGGGGCGCAGATCATCGTTGCAAAAGCCGCGACGCATCTCACATGCAACCGCAAACCGTACGTGATCGAGTTCGATGACGGCTCGCATGTCACTGCGCGGGCGGTGATCGTGGCGAGTGGCGCGGAGTATCGACGGCTTTCAGTCGATGAGCCGTTGCGGTTTGAGGGTGCGGGTGTGTACTACGGTGCGACATTCGTCGAGGCGCAGATGTGTCAGGGCCAAGACCTGATCGTAGTCGGCGGCGCCAACTCGGCGGGACAGGCTGCCGTCTTTCTCGGGTCCACAGCCCGACGCGTTCACATGCTTGTCCGATCCGAGGGATTGGCGAAGAGCATGTCGCGCTATCTGATTCGGCGGATCGAAGAGAGCCAGACGATTGTCGTCCACCCGCATACGGTAATCGAGGCTCTCGAGGGCGATGCGCATCTCGAGCGCGTGCGCTGGCGGGACACGCAGTCTGGACTGGTCGAAACGCACGACGTCCAGCATGTGTTTGTCATGATGGGAGCCGTTCCTAATACGCGGTGGGTCACTGGTTGCCTCTCACTCGATCCACGAGGTTTTATCAAGACCGGGCCCGATCTCTCGCGCGACGATCTGGTCGGGGCCAGTTGGCCGCTCACACGAGCACCGCATCTGCTCGAGACGAGCGTTCCCGGCATCTTTGCTGTCGGCGACGTGCGCGGCGGAAACGTCAAGAGGGTTGCGTCCGCGGTCGGTGAGGGCTCGATTGCGGTATCCTTCGTGCACCAAGTCCTGCACGAGTAATGAGTGCCGACCTTGATCATGCACGGCGACGACGATCAGATTGTGCCGATCAACGCCGACCTACTCGCGTTCATCTAAGAACAGAAAGGCTTCATTCCGGCGCCCGGGAAGACCAAATATAATGAAGCAGAAAATGACAAGTCGTACCACTTATGATTACATCCTTTACGTAGATGTAGTTGACTCATCGAAAAATGAGCTCGACTTAAATCGTCAGATATTCAAAATGAACGCGTTCAACAGGATACTTTGTGAAATCCTACAACATTCGATTACTTATGACTTTACAAAAAAGTGGAATATTGCCTACAAGGCATCAACCGTAGACGATGCAGTGTTCTGTTCTAGAGATCCAACAGATCCGTTTGTACTATCAATTATGCTTCATACTCAGCTTCATGGTTATAATGAAAAAATGTCTAATGATTTGGAGAAGATACAAGTTAGAATAGGCATCAGTGGTGGAGAAACGATGACCGCAACTGATAACGATGGAAAAACAATGGCGACTTGGGGGAGGGACATGATATTAGCAAAAAGGATCATGGATAAGCGTACCACAAACCATATCCTATCGAGCGAACAAGTTGCACAGCAAGTCAGACAGCTGAATACAGGATATAAGTTCATTGACATGGGAGCATGGAGATAGTAAAGGTGTTCTCCTTTCTCTTCCAAGTGAAGGAAACGAGGTTGGAGGTGGAGATCGAATTAACAAACATGATAAGTGCTGTCGGCAGCTGGTGAAAAAGCGCTTTGCTTCATAGCTTTTGAAAAACCTTAACTATTTGACTAATGATAGTAAGTGTGATCAATGCCTTCTACTGCAGAAGGACAACTAAACCCTTCTGTTATTGAGCAGTCACCAATTAAAAATGAATGGAAATGCAATGTCTGTGGTAAGATATTTGTGAGTCTGTATATATTGAATTATCATAAACTATTAGAACATAGTGAATCTAAGAGACCACCGATAGGTGTTGCATAAACTTGAAGTCAACTCCAAAGATCAGACTTGTCTCTCACATAACTTCATCTAAAAAATTAGGAAGCGTGCTCTGCTTTAGACCTGACTCATTAGTGAGATTATGTATATTAGAGAGAGTGCTTCTAAAAGGACTATCAAAAGCATACGCATTTTAAGCATTTATGTAATGAGGTCATAAAAGCAATGATCATAAGGTTAGATCTAACTTTCCTCAGTGGAAACATAAGATCCGTAATAGTTAATTCTGAAGAGATTAAATCATGTTCCATTGACTATACTACTAATCGTACCAATTCTGCTGTGGCAGATCAGCATGCTCCTAATACAATTATTACTCTTGATTATAAGAAAAAGTCATTAGACGATTTTAAGGTCATCCTACAAGACATACTCGCAAGAAACCATCTAGACAACTTTACAATAGCTGAAGATACAGAAGCTGAAAACACAATTGCAATACTCAGAGAAGGGGATCTTGAACAATTCGGAATATATGTTTGCAAGCATTGTGGAAGCACCTTTAAGAGCATTGATGAAAGAATCCTTCATGAAAGAATACACTATTTTGTATGATAGTAAAACCAAACCCCTGAAATGGCTCATAGAGAAATTGCAGTAAACACTGAGTTAGTACGTAGGAATTTAAAGATGGTTGTAATTTTATGTAAAGTCATTAGTGTCTAGACTACCATATGAATTCTGAAGAAATAATCGAGGTCGATTTATCGCAATAAATTACAGGCGGAGTGACTTAGCAGCTTCCGATACTCTTGGAGAACTAAATAAAGACCCACCCGCGGCCTGTGTGCTTAATTTATCATTGGCGAGTGCTTGTTGTGCCGCTTGTGATAGTGCGATAAACACTGATTGTAGTTTCAGTTGTGGTTGTGGTTGTGATTCTTAAATAAATTGCTCTTGCTGTTTCCTTAGAGTCCTCAATACGGCTAGAGAACTTGCATATGGCGCATTCTGCTACAACAAAACTGCAATAGGCAGCATACATAGCTTTTGGTATCCAAATTACTGGATTTACTTTGTAGTTCTAGTTTTGGTTGAGGTTGTGGTTGTTGTTGTGGTTGTAGTTGAAGTAGTCGTTGCAGCAGTCTTATTCAATCCAGGGGCAGCTGCAGGAGTAGTAGCATTCGTTGCAGCAGCTGACGATGGAAGTATTTGTCCTCGGATTTCTCCCTGTTGGTGCGGCGTTGTGCGAACAGTTACATATGCCGACCCGTTCTTCATAAAATTAAATAGATCTGTAACATTTTTTCCGAAAAGTGGGCCATCTAGTTTAGCGGCTGTGATAATATCACTTACCAATTTTCCATTGACCGGTCCAGTAGGATAAGCTGATTGTTGTTTGTTCCCTCCTCCTGTTGTTGCATAAAGATTAAGTAATTCTACCAATTCAGTTCCATTTTTAAGGCTAACAGGAACGCCAATAACCTGGTTTATATTCATAAGATCGACCTCATAAGACAAGGTTCCGTTTGGATTTACATTGAATTTAGCTGTTCCCGTTGCACTAGTATCCATTGGCGGTACCGTGTTCTTGCCAGTTAGACTGGCAACAAAATTCGTCTGATGTTGTGCATAAGTCAAAATCGGAATTGCGGAAACAGCTGCAATAAAAATTGCGATTAGGCTAGCGGTAGTTATTGCTGCAGGAAACTTGGACATTACAAATCCCATCACGCCTGCAGTTAATAAGTTGTAACCGATAATATCTTCGAAAAGCCTACTGTGGCTTGAGTTATTTTAAGAACAAACAAAACTTCATTTTATCTTAACCTTTCAGGAACCCTTTAGCAAAGCCCATTGACATGCTTCCAGTTAATGAGATTCCAAGATTTGATAAGCATTGTTCGTTTCACTACTAGGAACAATAAACTTAACTATAGTTGCTCCATATATTATTAGATAAATCATCAAGCTAGCACAACTGATATGCTTGAAGTATATTCTTTTCATAGTTCTCCCACACTAGATTGTTCCGTGCAAATTCAAATGTCTTTATTCTTTTAGTGTAAAGCTCCTCCATATTGTCTCTGAAGTATACTAATTGTGATGCTAAATCGTCGTAATCCTCAAATACTGCACAATTGTCTTGTAAGGTTTGTCGGACAGGCATTATAGATGACGTACACATGACAAAGAGGATTTGGATCGTGCTGCGTCGAGGATTTGGAGGTAGATCCTGAAATCGCCGAACTCAAAGATGAGGTGAAACGATTGCAGAGAACCATCGAAAGAGTAGCATCACGCGTCAAGACAGAAGCACCGATTCGACAACCGAAAGAAA
>CAKOFP010000119.1 GCA_933226995.1 Candidatus Nitrosopolaris rasttigaisensis
AGATGCGACTGAATGAACCAAAAAGTAGGATTGGTTTTAATATTATTTGGATCCTTATTCCGTTCCTGCAGCTGATTCGTATTCGAAACCCATAGTCCCGGCCTGCTTCTTGTCTTTCAGTCTTCGATACCGATATGCACGTTCTGCAAATAGTATTGCTATCGTAATTGCGAGCGCACCGGCGGTGGCGATGTATATTCCTATATCTGCCTCTGCCATATCAGACCTATATTGAAGTGGTTCTATATTAATTTTTAGTAAGCGACAAGTTCTGATGTTTTGCTCAATTGACACTCCGATTCTTGTGGCCTGTCTTACTAGCTTCGCAGGGGCACATGATAATACTACTAAGTACCGAATATAACATCTCGATGCAACTATTCATCTTTTGTCTATCGAACCAGCATACGTACTAAAACAATTTCTAGGCCGTAGAAGTGCCGTAATTAAAAGCAGATTCATAGGCCTGTGTACGGGGCTGTCGAACTTGTAGTGTAGTTCTGATGAATTAGTGCTATGCAATCTTGCCTGATGCTTCTTTCATATTGACAAACCTGACCGAAATATATAACTTGCAAATGTAATCTCAAATCCATTAGTTGGAAAAGATATACATAGAACGCAGAAAGATGTCCGCGCATTATCATCTTATGCCCAGGTTGCGCGTGGACAAAGCGTGAACGATCTTTGGATTTTTATATCCATTAATCGACATAAACTTATTATGTTCGTCTGGATCGAATGTGCTGAGACGTAAGGCGGGACATATGCCATCGAGAATATATATGTATGAAGGAAGGAAGAAAAGATACGTCATTGCCGCTATCGTCGCAGTACCAATAATATTAGTTGCGTTCTTTGTTGCAGAACAGCAACATCCATATAGACAGTCTAAAACGTGGAATTTTGACTCTTACCCAGATAACAGTTCTATACCTAACACATTCATGCAAATCGATACAGGAGGGACGCAAGCAAAAGGAACGTGGTCTGTAAAGACTGACGAGACGGCACCCTCTAAACCAAACGTTCTAGCTAGATTATCGAACAACAATACCGGATCGGGATATCATATGTTAATTGTAGCGGAAGGTGTCTACAGCAACTTTGAGGCAGGTGTTAAATTTAAAATAATTTCGGGACGAGAACAACAAGTAGCAGGCTTGATCGTACGATTCCAGGACACAAATCGTTATTTTGTTTTGCAGGCTGACGCAATGAATCATAGATTTTCGTTGTGCAGAGCACAACCCGGGATTATACTATGCACGCAAGATACAGATGTTAGTATAACAGTTGGTCAATGGCATAGTATCACAGTACAGGTGGCAGGAGCAGGGGGGGAGCCAGGCATTGCAGGTTATTTGGATGGTAAGCGTCTCTTACTGAGGTATGATCAGAACTACATGGGTGGAGGGCAGATAGGCTTGTGGACTAAAGGTGATTCAACTGTCTACTTCGATGACCTTGGGGTCGCGTATTAAAGTTTACATTGCACCTTTATCCAAATTTAATTATAATACATTTCATGATTCGAACAGTACATCCGTTCAAGATAATTATGTTTCATGTATTGTGTGGCCCTATTCTTCATCCTCGAATCCGGTAAGTCATAACTATCTGTCCAACAGGAACAATAGCTGAATCTAATTTCATCCTTTTTAGTTAAGCGCCAAGGACTCTAACGACCTATTGATTTTCCAAATTAGCATAGTATCATAAAAGACGGATTATATTATAATAAACTTTTTATAATCACTTCGAATGGATTGCTTGTAACATATCCATGTCGTTGAATTTGTTGTCATTACCGTTTGAAAAGCAAAAATGGAAATTCTTATTTATCGTAACTGGTCTAGTAGTGGGAACCTCAGGGCTTATTGCTATCGGTGAACATAACGCCTTCGGCCAGTTCGGTCCGATCAATAAGCTGGCTAACCCGGCAACAACACCCGAATTTCATTGTAATAAAGCATTGACGCCTCCTGGCAATGGTACTTATGGTCCGTGTATAGATCCTGGGGATACCACCTTCATGTATACTGCTGCATCCTTCGTTATGATAATGACTCCGGGTGGTGTGGGATTCCTGTATGGTGGATTAACCAGGAGAAAAAATGCGTTAACTGTGATATTGCAGAACTTTTTGGTATATGCTATTGTTAGTATTCAATGGGTAGTTTATGGATATTCTATAATGTTTGGACCAGATGCAACAGGTTCCGGTTTCATTGGTAATTTAGACTGGGTTGGACTGAATAACGTTTTTGCTAATGCACCTGCAGATGTCTACGCGCCGAGCATTCCGCATTTGGGATATGTGATGTTCCAGCTAATGTTCGCAGCGATCACGCCCGCGTTGGCTATAGCAGGATATGCAGATCGGCTCAAAATGAGCGCCTTCCTGATACAGGTTGTGCTGTGGACTACATTTGTTTATGACTTTGCAGGACATTGGAATTGGTCGCTGGGAAGTCAAGGAACACATTCAGGTTGGCTAGCTGCCCTTGGTGCAGAAGATTTCGCTGGAGGAACAGTTATCCACATTACTTCAGGGTTTGCAGGATTGGTAACGGCTATGTTTCTAGGAAGGCGATTGGGTTATGGTAAGGCCCCTATGGAGCCGCATTCGATTCCACTGGTGATACTAGGTACTACTTTGCTATGGTTCGGCTGGTTCGGTTTCAACCCCGGAAGCTCTGGAGCTGCAGGATTCTTATCGACCCAGGCATTCCAGAATACAAATATAGCGACTGCTGTCGCGGCCATGTGGTGGCTGTTCCTTAGTTGGGCCCATACTGGAAAGACAAGCGCAGTAGGTGCTTGTTCTGGCGCAGTAGCGGGCTTAGTAGCGATTACGCCGGCGTCCGGTTTCATCGGCGTGTATGCCTCAATTATTGTGGGATTTGCCTGTGCAACCGTATGCTTCTACTGCTTAATACTAAAGAATAGAAGAAAGATTGATGATGCACTAGATACATGGCCCGTTCACGGAATGGGTGGTGTAGTAGGGGCCCTACTAACTGGAGCATTTAGCGAGACACGCGTCAATCCAGCTGGACACAATGGGTTATTCTTTGGAAACCCGATGCAGGAAGTTATCAATGCCACAGGAGCAGCGGCCGCTGCAGCATGGTCTTTTGGAATAACATTTGTAATATGGAAGGTAATGGATTGGGTTTGGCCTGGCGGCGTTAGAGTAACCCCAAGAGAAGAAGAGATTGGGTTGGACTTGGCACAGGTAGGAGAGAGGGCGTACAGCGAATCAGTCTCGTAATAGATATCAACAACCAGCACCTTTTTTTCTCTTTCATTTGGTTTCAATAATCTCCTAAGGCAAAAATGCAAAAGAATGTTTGTTACGACAGCGTAATTATTCTTATTTAGATTTTTCTTTTCTTTTGAACCTCCAATGGCACCCTGATTTGCGTTGCTTGAAGATTATTTCAAAAATAGGAAAGGAATGTCAGTCCTCGAGATTCTGCAGCGAGAAGAATCGTGAGAAAATCTCTGAACCCCGTACTTGGCCCTAAATATTAAACCAGAATTCATATGATTTTTTTGATTTTGATGAGATCATGGCAATCGTGCATGACACTCGTATTACAAAAATACCTCATACATACTTCAAAAAAATCAAATCTTCAAGGATATGTTAATTTCTATTTGTGCGGGGAAGATATGTTGACTGAGCCAGTACGAGAAAACAGTTAAAAGAACCCATAATGCCCTTTCATCGTTGGCAGATAGGTGGGTGGTATTTGTAATCTCTGAATTCGTTAGCGCAGCAATCGGATTTGCGTGGGGTCTCTATACTCGCTCGATTTTATTTTTGTTTATTGGCGGTTTTTTCTTCAGTCTGGGAGTGTTTGCTGCAACAAGGCTGGGATATGACAGGTGGAGAGCAAAGAAGAAACCCAGGCGACGGAAGTAAGATTAGATAGTCAAAGTTTCGATTTGAACTTTGGGGTTTGGGTAATCTAATTGCCATTGCACTTCAGCTGAGGAAGATTCTAATTTACAAATGGCTGGCTTATTCACAGGCGTCACGGTTCACTTAGTATCACAAAAATTGCACGGATCTGTAGAAAAACTTTTATCGTTGCAGCTCGGATTTGGTATGAAACTACCCGGCATGGAAGAACAGATCATACAAAAGGTCAAGGAAAAAATAAAGGTAGGAGTCGAAAAGTACAGGGCTGCAAGTGATGCGCCCGCTAAAGTTGATGTTTATGATGTAATAGAAGAGGTTTTCGCCGATCTCAATCCCAACTTGGGCGATGAGAGTAAGATATCTGTCGAAGAAGCAAGCGGGTGCCTTAGACGTGGATACCTTGACAGGAAAGAGCCAGCAGAACGTACACACAAGCAGATGATATCTGCTCTAATGGAAAAGGGAGCGCTGAGCGTCCTAGAGAGACCGGTGGAAGGCATGGTTGAAGGTGGTTCTAATGTCAAGTTAGTTGGACGCGCGGATAGGGTAGAAGATGATGTAGTGATGATATTTCGAAGAATCTCAGAGTTACCAGAGATCCCGTACGCAGAGCATTTCATACAGTTGAATTCGTATTTGCATATTTTCAATAAGGAAGAGGGGGTGATAATTTATTTTGATAACGAGGGTAATGAGGTGGAGTTTATACTTCCTAAGAGTGAAAAGCTGTTCAAAGAAACGTTGAGACGAGCGCGCATTCTTAACACGTTGTTAAGAAACAACATAACCCCAGCTATTGAGCCTTCACCAAGGTGCAACGATTGTCCACACAACGAGAAATGCTACTATTCATCTGAGGATAAGCAAAAATGGGGGTTGTGGGCTCGTGGAAAATGGCGCGAGTTAAAGCCGAAACCCTTCCTTTAAACTATTAGGTACGCTCAGTATCTACCATATATTGAATCCGTCAGGAACTTTCGTAATCCCCAAAAGTGAGCCAGATTCTTTTTCTCTAATGACATTAGAACCTTCTGGAACCCAGTCATCTGGTGAGACAAAATATATTCTTCCGCCTATCAAAATCTGAATGTAACTATACTTTGCAACTAGATGTTGGTCGGCAAACCGTAGTAAACTTTGCACAGGGATTAGTCTCATGACACTCCTGCCATACGAGAGTTTTGGGTCATTGTCTGTGGTCCATATAGGGTA
>CAKOFP010000120.1 GCA_933226995.1 Candidatus Nitrosopolaris rasttigaisensis
AGTTAAAAAATTTAGAATTACTTTTTTTATTTTTTTTACTTATAAGTACGTGATCTACACTTAGGCAGTACTTTTCGAATTTCTCTTTTACATGTAAGAGTTTTTTTAACTCAACTAATCCTACTGCTGATCTGTCTGATGTAAATTGTCTGGTACATTCAATTAATAGCACAGACTTTGGTCCAAATAGTACGAAATCTACAATGTGGGTAAAACCGTCTTGCTCAAAAATCTTCTTCCAATCGCCTTCGAATAGACCGATCCAACTACAAGGAAAGGATATGCTAAGAAGTTGGTAGATATAATATTCAAAAGGATCAACATTCTGAAATATCTTTATCCTTTGTTTATCTTCAGGGCGTCCAACAGCCTTACAAAATGAATCGGTGTATATAACTTGGGTCCGAAATAGCGGTTCAATAAACAATTGATAGATGGGTTTACCGATGGTCCTTTCCTCTGATATTGGTATAAAACCCTCAATCCCGACGGCTGTGTATGCTACTAGATCTGTTGCCAATAGCTCAAGTACAAAAGAAACCATGAATCCCCCAAGTTGTTGGCTGCGATATGTTTGAGAATATATCTTCTATATATAAGGTTCAGAAAGTATCTCCGTATCTAAGTGATATTACCGTCACGTCAACTGATTCATAAATTGAGATGAATATACAAGTATCATTTTAAAGCATATTTGATATTTATTCGCTTTTATATTATTGTTTATAGGGCACCTACGAACAAAACCATCATGCAAAAAATCACCCCATTTTTGTGGTTCGACAACAATGCCGAGGAAGCAGCTAAATCATACATCTCTATTTTCAAAAACTCAAAAATCATAGATATCACCCATTACGGAGAATCTGCTGCAGAGGCCTCCGGAAGACTCAAGGGAACTGTAATGACCGTGACGTTTGAACTTGAAGGACAACAATTCATGGCGTTAAACGGCGGCCCGGTTTTCAAATTCTCACCAGCCATATCATTCTTAATTAACTGCGAAACACAGGAAGAACTAGATGACTTGTGGGAAAAGCTCTCCGAAGGCGGAGAAAAAGAGCAGTGTGGCTGGTTGAAAGACAAGTTTGGCGTGTCATGGCAGATCGTTCCCAACGTCTTGAGCGACATGTTGCAAGACAAAGATGCAAAGAAATCGGAAAGAGTCCTGGAGGCATTGCTTCAAATGAAGAAAATCGACATACAAGGCTTGAGGAATGCATACGCGGGGTAATAAAGCACTATGAGAAAATTAAAACTACAGGTGCAGGCTGTCAGTCGACAGCTACATTGCAGGGCCCAACGGTGAAATGGATTGGATGGTTTGGAGTTGGGATGACAAACTCAAAAATTATGTATTCGAATTAACTGATCCTGTCGATACTATTATTCTGGGCCGAAAGATGACAGACGGCTTTGTCTCATATTGGTCAGGTGTGATGACCAAACCTGATGACCCCTTCTATGCGTTTGCCAAAAAGATGATAGAAACACCAAAAGTTGTTTTCACCAAAACACTAAAAAAATCGCAGTGGGCAAATACGGACATTGCGACAGGCGAGCTTACGGAAGAAATCATGAAGCTAAAGACTCAGAACGGCAAGGACATCATCGTTTATGGTGGTGCCTCACTTGATTCTTCCTTGATTAAAGAAGGACTGATTGACGATTTTCATTTGTTCATCAATCCTGCTGCAATTGGGAAGGGCATGACCATATTCAAAGACTTGAACAATATCCAAAAATTCATACTGGTTAAGTCAATAGCGTTTGACTGCGGAATAGTTATGCTTCACTATGAGCCAAAGAGAGCCTGACAAAAGCAATCCTCATTTTACAACAAAATAAATGGAATGGAATCAGTTAGACGGCAGCTATTACTTCTGCTATTACACACAGATACCCAAAATGAATAGCTATGCCCTTTTAACTTCAGACTTATTCCACCTATCACAGTAGATTGAAGAGTTTTGTTCCCACAACAACACAAAATGCATACGTGCTCCGCTGCAACCCAATCAACCTGTCAAACATGACCTCGCTAATTGGAACATTAAGGTAGTCTAGCGGGAGTAGAGTAACCCTGCAAGCTAAGCTTGCATTTCTGGTCCTTTATCATTAAATTGTTTCCGGGACTAAGCATCGTATTTGCTTCGGCCTAAACTAGCTGGTGGATGTATTCTAAATCATTCGCAACGGTATGGGTAGGCGATATACGTGAATTAATCAAAACAAAACTAGACGTTTTGAAGGATCTTTTAGGAGAACATTTAGGAGAGCAAGAATAAATGACACTAGCAGTAATAGATATATCGAGACCATGCATGGAAAAGACTTTGATATCCATCGAAGAATTCCCGATTCCTGAAGGAGGCAAACGTCAGAAGGATAAGCGCAAGAGATGTGTGTTTTGTGGCAATTTAGCCACGCATGTGGCTGTCTTTAACGTAGAAGGGGCGTCAATTGTCGAATGGTATTGCGGCGCACATGTCAAACGGTTAAAGTAAGTAAATATTAGTGACTGTGTTATTTTATCCATCTGACGAAGCCGTTCTACAGCCTCAAGTAGAGTTCGTTATTTTACCTCACTTAGGTAAGATATCGTTCAAAGTTAGCACTTCCTGAAGTTGTTCCAATAGCTATTTTGATGCAGTTTATTGCACTCTAACGCAGAACTAATCCACAAGTAAGC
>CAKOFP010000121.1 GCA_933226995.1 Candidatus Nitrosopolaris rasttigaisensis
CGGATCGCGATGGGGCTAATATTGGCTGGAGCCAATCTTTGGACAAGCTCGCCGAAGCACTGAAGTGATTCTAGAGGAGAAGCACAGGATGGGTCATCCATTATATTACGCAGCAGCTGCGACTACTGCAATAGCTGGATTGGACTAGCGTAAATACCAAGACTTCACATTCTAGAATAGGAGAAGAGGATTTGATTAGATGCTAACTAAATAAGGTATATAGTATATATGCGCTAATTCTCTTTGTATTGTCTGCTAACAGCGGCCTTTATCTATTGTTGTTCACGCTTGTCATTACGACAATCATAATTATTTTTAGAATTAAAACGGCTGTTCAGGGAACAAAAGTAAATGTAAAGAAGACAATTATATTTTCTGCCTATTTCGTTGCTATTTCTTCCTTCTTAGTTTACAATTCTTTTTTGGTTGGTGGTGTCCCCGTTGTATATAGTGTTCCTTATTTTGCTGTTGTTGTTGTGGCAGCATATTGTTCATATATTTATTCCAAGAGGACCCTTTCTTTTTCGAAATTACCTAGTTATGATGGTAATTCTGTTATCTACGTAAAAGGAGGATTGTCGATATTTTTGTTATATATTGCGGCACTAACCATCCGTATTGCAATTAACTTTCTCTTTATCGGTTCAGAGAAATTGTACTTTAATAATCAACAAACAATATTAGGAAATGGTACTGTTACAGACATTATGCCCATGGTTCACATTGATGCAGCAACGACAGTATTGGCTCTTACAATTACCGACTTGCTTCTTATCGTTGGTGCGGGTCTGGTTGTCGGAAGAAATGCGAGCGTTCTAAAATATTATTATCAAGAGAAAGAGAGAAGGATGTCTTGACATTACATGTAGCGGATTTAACATTTATGGCTTCTTTCTAAACAAGGATAATGAAATAAAATCTTCGTACTTATATTTCCTAAGTTTGAGTCTGAGAAATACGGGAATAGCTTTAGAACCATTTACATAAATAAGACAAAAATTATTATTAAATTCGGAAATAAAAGCTATGACAACCTCCAATTCATCATAAGCGTCTTTTACTGAGTTCGACTAACGTATCCTTAGCGTCTCACATTTCCTAGCGTAGATATTGAGACTTAACTGCTTTCTAAATTGCAACGGAACAGTAACTGAGAGCGTAATAATGGACTTAATAGAAACGGTTTCAGTTTTAGCAGGTTCTGTTATACTGCTAGGTCTTTTCCTTTCAATCGCATATGAAGGTATAGCAACAAGATTCCTGCCGTATCCTTTTTATGTTCTTTGAAGGTTAATACTTGACTGTGTCATACGAACCTGATGCAGATGCCAATACTAGAATATTCTCCAACATGGCTGGTAAGAAAATGGCACTGCTAGTGGTGATTATAATTATTGGTGTTTTTTTTGGTGTTCAAGCATTGTTTGGTTTCCCGATCAAGGATCTAATTAGAAGTGACATAACAGATCAAGCAAAAGTCGTTACTAAATCGGAAGGAACATGTGTTGTAATAGGATCAGACCAACATCCTCGAGCAATTCCAGATTGTCAATATAAGATAGGAGACACCTTGATCATAACATATAAACAGGGAATGGCAGCTGTCGAAAAGTATCAACTAAAAAACTAATTATTAAAACAAAAAATTACTTTACTATGATCTCTCCTAACATTGTTGGATGTAGAGTACAATAGTATTATATAATTCCTGGAGTGTGAAAATTACGAGTAAATGTTATTCCAGGGGCAAGAATCCCTGAATCAAATCCATTGCAGGTGTTTTTATTGGATAGTACAGCTTGGAAAGTACAGTGCGTTGTTGACCAATTGAAACAATTTATAACAATTCGTTTACAATCTTAAAAGTAATGGATTATCGACCCTACATGAAGAGAATAGAATCGGCTCTTGAAAAAATTAAAGCTGCAGACAAAATCCAAGAGAGTGCATGGCAGGAGGTTGTAGTAAAAGAGTTAAATGAAATATCGAAAGCTTGTGCAAAGGAATTACAGACAGAAACTGGCCAAATTGGCAATAAAGGTGACCATCAACTAGGTCTTGACGAATGGCCACCTACACGAATTCTATCGTTGTTACTCACCTTATCTGCATGGGTAGGTTGGATAATGCACGAGAAACATGGATCATGCGAGGAACGGCCATTCTCATCAAGGGTTTCTCTCCAAATGATACAAGAAGCGTTTGGTTATGGAGTGCATTTATCAGTCCATAAACAAATACCATAATCGCTTTAACACACACCTTAATAGCCTGCCTTAATAGTCTGACATCACTCTTCAAATCAAAACTAAGTGGACGTACTGCTAACTATATTGATTGTGTACGTAAAATATAAAAGGAATTCCAATTACTGACAAATAATATGCAAATAGATAGATCTACATTAGTGATTGTTGTTGTAGCTGCTCTTGCAGGGCTACTTGCATCTACTACTAGTACCGCTTACATCCCAAAGCAAATAATACAAGATGTTTTTGCAACAAATATCACAACAACTCCTTCACCCTCTTCTAACATAGACAACATTACTCTAGGAAACCCTCAGGTTAGTTACACAGGATATGACAAGACAACGAGCTTCAAACCAGCAACAGTTAATGGAACAAACGGAATAGAAGTATCTTTCACAGGTCATGGGATTCTGAATGGTATGAATATTACCGATAACGGCAATGCGGTTATAACTAATGGTAGTGGTGGTACAATCTTTACGGCAGGAGATGGAAAGTTAGTGTCTAAGAACGGCGGTGGAACACTAACCTTCGCATTTCAAGGTACAGGACATTATGGCGCTGACGGGAAGCTAAGAGATATCGGTAATATCTTCCAACACCACCATCTGATAGGCAAACTACCAATTGCATTTAAGGCAACGGGAAACCTAGCGTTTCTAGACAATATGGTAGCCATCTACAAAGATGAAATAGATAAATCTGGAAATGCCGTGACAAAGATCTGGTTTTGGAAGTAAGACACTCTAGAGTTTTAGCAAAACTATTTGATAAATTGGCAGCAAAGCGATACCGTCTTTATCTGAAAGAAGAAGAAAGGAAAAGAAGATATTCAGAGTGGACGCAATATGTTATTGCCGCTATACTTTGGCTGGTAAAATTGATAACTAATAGTTTGGAAAAAGTCAACATAAAAAGCAAGCGTGTTATTGAAAAAGTAACATTAGAATAAAAGAAACGAGTCTGTAGAATCTCCTAGAGAGCTCACCAGCTGATTACATTAACCAATATTTCTATGGAAATAATAATTATTTATCCCTAATAGGTTAAACTCTTGAGGTGTCGTATGAGGGGCCGCTGCGATAGATGCTATATAATACTTTTAATTTTATTTGGAGATTCTCCTCTTGTGTTCAATTAGATCCATAACCTGGTATCCGTATTCTAGATTGTGTTTGATGTGGTTTATGCCGTGTGAGCCATGAGGAACAAATTTTCCGTCAAGAAGATTTTCAACATATTTTCTCACCTTTTTTATAGATGTAGTAGCCCTTTGAACTTGATTGTCTGTGAGTTTTCTGCCCAGTTCTTTTTCAAGCTCATCTCTAAATTCGTTTGAGTTTGTTGCAAGCTTACAATATTTTTCTATCTTGTTATAATTGGCACAGAGATCACTTATCTTCTTAATGTCCGAACTGTGCAACTTAGCAAGCGATTCTCTTATGTCCTTATTTTTTCTTCCTGTAATCTGAACGATTGTTTCAATGAGCTGTTCTTCTTGTATTTGGTCTTTTTCGATCTGATCTGCTAGGAAATCAGCTGTTAGGGTTGGATTTATCTGCACAGCCGCAGCAGATGCTGATATCACTTCTGAAGATCCCTTTGTCTTCCTAGAGTGATAGTATTCATCTAAAGCATTAACTCCTACCCTTTTCCCACTAGTATCTTCCCCAGCATGTAGGATCGCTATAACACCAACAATAATCTTGGGGTAGTTAAGCCTGAGGGAATCGTTTGAGGTTTGATAATTTTCCATAATATCTCTATAAATCATGAATACCCTCTCGATTGCTCTGCCTCTCTTTTGTTCAGTTGGTAATCCGTGCGTAGCAAGAGTCAAAAAATCATATAATTCTGGCTGAGAAAAAATGTACCTGTTAGTAGACGAGAAATAGAAGTCTGCTATTACATTCATAGTAGCAATGCGCTCTCCATACATACTGATAGCTTCTGGAGTGATGGCTTGTTCGAAAAATTCATTGATCTTTTGACGAACTTGAGTGTCCTTGTTTATCTTTAATGTATCCAAACAGTAGTCTAAATCCTTCAATGCCAAAGTTAGATAATTAAGAGTATCTTTTCCTTCTTTTCTCTGTTTGCTTTTTTGCGCATCATCATATATGTTCCGTTTTTTTGAAGTCGAGCGTTTGTGCTTATCTGGATGTGATCTCTTCATACTATCTATCTCCCAGCATGAAATAGGGTGGAATTCTCTCCAGCTCTTCTTTCTTCCAGTGGCAGCTATAACAAAACCCACATCTTATACAGGTAAATTGGCTCCTTGTATTACAAGCACTACATTCTCGATATCTTAAGTTTAATGTCTCTCGTAGATATTCGTGTGGCTGGTGTGAGTAGTGGCGACTAATTTGTATCAATGATCAATTACCTCTAAATCAAAATGGTATGCAAATGCTGGATTAAACGCTTCCACATTAGTACGTCGCCTTCCTACCCCTCTTCCCACAAAACAAAGATGATGCAATCCGTCAAGATAAAAAAACTGTCTATCTGCCTTCATTGTTAAGATGTATACTTCAAAGTCCGCACGGCTAGAGCGCACAATTCTTTTCGTGTCGTTTAGAGCAGCCATTGCCACCTGCTGTTACAGCAATATATATAATCACTCTACACTAATATATCTACTACGGAAAAATAATCCATAACTTCAGCTTTTACTATTAATCACTAAAAGAGTTTGGTTCAATTTTCACTAACCCACAGGACCATTAGAAGAGTTGGTTAAAGCAAAAAGAAGACAATAACGGCCTAGTATGACATGAGATGTAGTAGCTGCAACATATCCTATTTCGATTATATGAAAGGACTTTGGTAAGCTGAGTATTGTGCAATTACAAGGGATAGGTTCAGTATTCCGTTCACTAATGACGGGTGGAACGTACCTACTTCTATATTGCTGTAGACGTACACATCCCATCCTACTATGCTGAGCGTAATGGAACTAACTAACTTTATGCGGCAGCGTCTGGGCTAACATTAGGAAGTTAAATCCACTATGAGAACGCCGACAGCAACAATAACGACTCAATTTTATGTGTTCAAACCACAGTACAAGATTGTTCTGGAGAGAATACTATTAGAACGTTCAACGCTCAATTGAGATCCTTTCGTATGTCGTCATAAGCATGCTTTTGCACCACCTACAGGAATACGCGCGGCAAATGCAAGTTCTTGTAGTGTATCTGGTTCTTCACATGGCACAACTTCTAGCAGCGTTTCAAGTTCTGGTAGTTGCTCTTGTAGTGTCACAGCTAGCCACGAAACGGTTTCTTTTAGTGGCAATTGCAAGCCGAAATGTCCCCCTGTCCTAATGGACGTCAGATAATCAAGACGATTTTTATGCATAACACTTAACTTTATCATCTTTGGCATCATATCAATAATGTATATCAGAACGACATTTGAGATGATCGTAATTATTGTAGCAGCATTTGCATTGACAGCCGCGCCTGTTGCGATATCATTCGAACCAATTGCTTTTGCACAGACAAGTCCAGGTCCAAAGGCTCCGCCACCGCCACCAACGTCACCTCCGCCAAAGAGAATGATTTGCCCCAATGGGGAACTTGGGTTCGCGGGGTCGTGTATGTTCAGGGGATTGGGGACACCCATAGCTACTTCAGGAAATAATGTCTATATCGCATGGAATAACAACGATACTGGTCACTGGAATGTATTCTTCATTAAAAGTAGTGACGGTTGAAAAAAGTTTGCAAAGAACATTATGTTAAGTGTTCCTACCAAAGGCCATGTGGTAGACCTGAATGTACAAATTGCCGCATCAGGAAGTAATGTGTACGTCACTTGGTGGACCAACAAGACGGGGGTATTAATACCAGTATTCAGAGGCAGCAATGATAATGGTACTACATTTGGAAAGACAACGATGCTGAATAGCACTGCTGGATGATCAAATTGCTAAATACGGTTATCATAGTTAATATCGGGTCAGCCATGGGTTCCAGCCATCAAGAGAGTTTTGTATGATGTCGATAAAATTATAGTTCAGGAAAGATATTGTGATCTTGCGTTAAAAGGATAAAGAAATAGAATAATGAAAGTTAAGAGTTTGTCATGTCACTCATGTAATAATCATGTAGCCTGGCATGACGCTAATCATGTAGGAGTGCCTAAAGTATATTGTAATTACTGCTTTAAGCATGAAAAAATGGAGATGGAAGAATAAGGAAATGACAATGACAGAACAAAAGCTGCAAAAACTCACCTACGACGTACAAAACCAAACGGGTTGGTATCTCTGCAGATTAGCTGGACTGCCCAATGACTTCACATGGTGAGTTTGACCGTGTTGTTAGAAAATACGGCTATAGGTGTGCTTTATGTAACACAATTAATCCGTCATTAAGCATAGATCATATAATACCAAACTCTAGGGGTGGACAGGTGGGTGTATGGCCTCATATTCCCTTTACAATTGAATCAGTTGTCTAAACGTTTTACAATAAAGGTTACAATTTGGTATATGTATTTGCTATATGTTTAGTCTTTTTTCAGATGATTTTATATCTTTGAATAGGTATAGATTACATATGCTAAACGGTGTAGCATACACTTACCAGAAGACCCAGCCTATAGTTATCGTACTTGTAGCAATAGCATTAGTTGCAGCAGTGGGAGGATTCGTTATCATATCAAATTATGTTATGCCAAATATACACCAATTCTGCCAGAACAAGTTAGGTGCTATCCATTGTTATAAAGTCCAGTATCGAACCTGGCTATAACACCCAGCTTGGAGATAATTCAGCTTACTTCAGGTGCTCCGTTCTTTTGCTTTGTTCTTCTACTTCCTTATCAGTCATAATGTGTCCGTGAATTTTTATATGCAGGTAGCAGTAGTGTCTCGAACAATCAGGACATCTACTGGTAGGCCTCTCTCCACATCTAAGGACACCACACACCTCACCCCTTGTTGATCTATCGTCCCATTCAGCTGAAGTACTTGGTTTGAAGAACCACCAGTTCCTCCTCTGGCTGAGCTATGGTCATCCGCAAAGCCACCATCTCCTCCATTGCCATTCGCTGATTTTCCAGAGTTACCAGTATTATGAAGACCACCAATTCCTCCTCTGGCTGTACTGAAGAAATTGGCGTCACCACCCTTTCCGCTCCGACCGTTTGTGACAGCCATTGCTCCTTGAACAGAGAGATAGGGCCCAATAACAGATAAGGCAAGTGCCAGTAGAATTATTATTAATGATCGACGGCTGTACATTATCTAAAAGAAAATTCTACCGACAAAATAAATTAATTTTTTATGACATACACAGCAAATGTTCTTCTAGAAGATAATAAATTGCGAGTCTAGAAATTGTTTGTAATGTTCGGTAAGATAATTCAATTGATAGATGAATTTCAATACAAATTACGCTGTTACTGTCGAAGAGGTTATTATGTTTGCGTGAGGTTTCTCGAAGTGCCAGTTTTACATTGTTGAAAAGTTACCAATAGATTGTTTGTGTATAACCTTTTTTTATAGTTAACTCGGCAAATGCGTTATATTAAACTATTTTTGAGTACCATATCTCCCTCACTCGAACCTATCCAATTCTGTATATTCAAACCACATTTAAGTTCCTATAGAACTCCTTCACCTTATCGTGCTTTAGCCAATATTTTTATAGAACACTGCATTAATCAATGCTGCGTTTTAAATTAAACAAGAAGGTCAATAAAAAGTATGTTTTAAACAATTTATACATGCAAGGATAGTGTGATAAGAATGTCCCCATCTTCTAAGCAAATTTGGTGTTTTGGTTGTAACTCTATGCAAAGTGTTTGTCTTCACAAAGGATGTCCGGAGCATTGCGATATGTGTAACAGAATTAAGGAAATTAGATTGAACAGATCTACCGATCTTTCTATTTAAGACGTTTACATTCTTTTAAATTTAAGAAATGGCGACGTCTAGATATGCTCACAGAATAAGTTTCAATATCTTTTATTTCTTTTGAATATAAAGACAAAAGTTACATTCTTCGCAGAGATAGTATAGGCTATTAAAATCAGAACATAGCATCATAGCATCATAGCAACGTGGACATTCTATTTCAAATTCTAGTTCTGTATAGTGTTAATATTTTGTTTCGCCTTCTTCTTGTCTTGTTGGTAATGCTGTAGACCATTTGAAATATTGATCCGGGTCAGCAGCCCTTTGTTTACCATATTTCTATTTTTCATTGATGTAATTAATAGGAGCTATTTCATCCATCGTGTTCTGTATTTGCAATAAACGTATGCCTTTCTCTGTTGTTCTGTAAGTCTGCATCCCTTCTTGCCATTCTATGTTTAATTCCAATAGTAACTTGTCTCTCTTCACTTATCAATCTATGTAGGAATTGTTGTTGAAGCGGGAAATAACAGCCGCATAAGAAATATCGATGCTCCAAATGATTTTCTATTGCAAGAACCTGCCGGGAATTAAACATAAAAAACCAAGACATGCCTTCCTGATACTAATATATTCAATACAGGACTAAGACCGACTAATGAGCAATATTAAGGCATCAGAAGAAAAGAGTCCCCATCTATATGGGAATGAAGCATATAAAGAGCACAGGAAAACGGAAAAGAAAGACAAAGAAAGACAAAGAAAGAACAAGGTACAAGGTAAAATAATCAAATGGTACTCAATACTCTCTGGACAATAATACTGGTCATAGTGACAATAATCATAATAGTACTACTCCTGAAATTCCTATTCGCGATTTTCATGATAGCACCCACTGGTATACATGACGACATACAAACCTTGAACTTCGTCATTGGTGATTTGAGAATAAGCAGTTAGGAATGCTGACTCATTTCTTTTCTTTTTAATTTCACTTTCTACCGGCAGCAGGAAGAACTAACAGCAAAAATATGACGGATGGGTTTCAGTGATTATAGCTTAGCCTCGATCTAAATGCAGTATTTTATATTGTTCGTGTTCTATTACTCTAAATAATCTCGCACGGCATCTATGTCATTTAATTTAATATATGGTCGTCTTTATTTAGAAATCTTTTTCATGTGCTTTGGAGTAAGTAGCCATCTAAGCTCGCCGTGAATCGTTTGAGACGAGGAGGAAGTTATTCTAACCTTTGCCAGGCCAGCTTTTTTTAGAACTATACGTCCGCAAGCAGTACCCACGCGATCTCCCTCAGACATAACCTCACTTATCAGGGAACTTAGATAAGGTTCATGTCCTACAATAAGTATAGATGAATCTTGTTTGAATTGTTGGGACAATTTACGATAGAGATCTATTCTATTACCATCCGGTTTTAACTCATCCCACTTCTCCATTTTGTTCTCGCTGCTAAAGGCCATGGCCACGAGGGAAGCAGTTTGGTGTGCTCTCTTTAGAGGGCTTGTGATTATGAAATTAAACTTGACACCAAAATCCTTAAGTGATTTTGCTATATCTGTAACTTCTCTTTTACCTGTAATTGTGAGTGGTCTATCAAAGTCGCTGCTACCTGAAGAGAGTCTTTTGCCAGCCTCGCCGTGGCGCAGAACGAACAAGTCCATCTTCGAGGGACAGAATATGTACGAATAATAATAAATATTTTCTCTTACGTTTTAATCCGACATTATATTGATTGAGACGGTTGTGTTGTTATGATAGGAGGCATGTTAGGTACAATACATGCGTAACTAACGCAATAACAAGTCCTACGACGACAAATACAATTATCGCCAACGCCGCTATCTCAAGTCCATTAAACGCCACGGATACAAACCTCAGCTTCGATTTGTGAAATAGAGTGTTAAAGTGATGTCGGCTCAAAGTAGATGAATTGGAAATTACTAATCAAAAATTACGCGAACGCAATGCTGTTAACACAGCCGGAATTGCGACTTACAAATTAGCCCAAGTAATGCAAGATACGGTAGAATGAATGAAATCTGGTGGTTCGGCGGAAGAAAATTAC
>CAKOFP010000122.1 GCA_933226995.1 Candidatus Nitrosopolaris rasttigaisensis
AATCTGTATATGAAATTTTAAAATTATTATTTCCTGGTGTATAGGGATTAATTGAAAGGGTTACCCTATCGTTGTTTTCAACAAAATTCGTCGTTGTAAAACCTTGTTGCTGTGTTGTAATTGCATTTGCTATATTCAAGCCTGGCAGGTTCTGTTGTTGTTGTTGTAGATGTTGTAGTTGGGTCTGAAATTCACTTGCCGGTAATCCAGTATTAACAAGTACGGCAACAGCAGCCAGCAACGCGACACCTACAAATGCTTCTGCTTTTGTAGTCTTGCCAAATTTTGAAATAATCGTGGTGCCATTAAGATGATGGTTACTAGACCCACTTTCAGAGTAGGATCCTTTTTTGGAGAATGATTTATCTATTCTGGATTGACCACTTCCTCCAGCGATGCTAGCAGTCGGTGCTACAAGTACCACCTTCAGATTATCCCTTTGAATAATCATTTGATTATAAACTCCAATCCCTATCATCACGGCTGCGAGAATGAGCTTGGCAATCAATGCCTTTCCATACAATGACGCTAGAGTTAAAGCAAGATTGGGTTCAAGAAGATAGAGTAAGAACGGTCCGGTAATTACGATAATCCCAAGAATTACTACAGGAATTGTTGAAAACCGTGGGATAATAAGCGATAGTACGGATGCCTTAAAATATCCATCTGTTTGGGATCGCTTAACAGCAGGAACCACAACAAATGCAAGATATATTACACCACCAATCCACAGCGAAGCAGCCAAGTTGTGTGTAAAATCTATCAAGATCGGTATTGACGCAGGATTTAGGGATGCTCCATGACCAATCACACTCGTGGTTACCAGTGCGATTAGTCCTACTCCGAGCAACCCATAGATAATCCTATTTTGGGTGATGATGCTTTTATTCTTTCTTTGATTACGAAACAAAACAGCAGACAAGCCGATTAAAACGAACGATATAACTAATCTAACAATCCAAACCGCACCAAATTTTGTTGCAATAGCTTCAACTATCCCGACGTCTAGCGACTTGGCCTCAGCGTAAATCATTCCAAAGTCAGAGGCTAAAAGTATGCCCGAGCCGATAATCATGAGAATTGCGATTCTTTTATCAATCATTCGACGCATTTCCTTTATTGCACCTGAAAACCAATCGATTTTAGCTACTGGTTTCCACAACCACAATGTTGCGAAAGCTCCACCAACTACAGTAACTTGGCCGACAAGTGTTGGAAATCTAGCAAATGCTTCTGGGAGATAGAGCTGAGAAGAGTGACCATTGCCGCCGTTTGCATTAGCGGTAGGGATTGTGGCCTGTCCAACCCCAAATACGAATGCATTTTCTGTAACATGCCCATCCGTTTCGGATAGCATTTTTGTAGAAACAGTATATATTCCATCTTTTATGCCTGGCGGGAGTGTAACGCTTAAAGTAGTATGATCGCCGTTGACATAATGGTTATCTTTCAGGTCAATTTCCTTCCCACCGGCATCCAGGACTTTTATTGAACTATAATGAATGTCTACCGGTTCACTTAGGCGGACGAGTACCGTAGCTGGTGGCGTAGGTAATGACTGAGACGGGGATGGATCGCTTCCTATTACAAACGCATGAGCGTAAGCTTTAGGTATCAAAGGAAGCATTGGTGAAGTTAAAGATATCAAAGCTACAATAGCCGCAATCGCGAAATAATAACCAAATTTCCTCCTCTTCTGCGTAATCAAGGGTTGTACTTAATTTCTATATGGCCCACATAATATAAGATTTTTTCTGTTTTACTAGTGCAAGTATCGAATTAAGTGTTGTTGTCCGTCTATTTATCTAATGATAATAGTTAATGGCAGTTAGTTATTCGACGATTACACCATAAACATTAATAGATAATATCCTACATATTTCCTTGAGGATATATAAGTTCGTCATGCTCCATCTTAGTATTCGTCCATTTCCTGCATTAATTATCTGCTTTTTGATTGTGTTGGGGGTTCTATCTTATAACGTTTTTATCAATGTAGCTTCGGCCCATATAACCAAAAAGTTTGGCAGTATCCAGGTACAAGTTGGTTGGAGCGATGAACCGCCGTTAACAGGTCTGCTTAACAACGTAATACTTGACGTTAATCAGACGAGTGGTAAAACTCAAACACCTATTATTAATGCCTTGAACAATATGAATATACTGGTAAAGTATGGTGGAGTAACGAAGTCGCTTGATTTTCTACCTTCTCCAACAACCGACGGGTTATATCTTGGCAAGTTGATCCCAAGTAGAGTTGGAGCCTATTACGTTGTTCTGAATGGGACAATACAAGGGCAGAAGATTAGTTCCCAAGTACCTCTCGATTTAGTAGAGAGTAGTCAGAAACTGGCCTTCCCAGATTCAGGAACTGGTTCTGGCACAGATGCAGCAGTCACAGGTGGCAGCGCTAGCACTAACACTAACACAAACAATATAGGACCACAGCTACAGGGTATTGTTAGCCAACTTGCTAACCAGATTGATTCAGTAAAAAGCGTGATAGGTTCCGTTGCTAAGAGCAATGCGGATACCCTGAAATCAGTTCAAGATGTAAAGAGTGCAGCAGATCGATCCTACCTGATAGGAATGGTTGGTATTGGTGCAGGGATAGCGGGAATAGTTATTGCCTCAGTTGCACTTTCTAGAAAACG
>CAKOFP010000123.1 GCA_933226995.1 Candidatus Nitrosopolaris rasttigaisensis
ATATAGAACCAAATTACCCGACTTTCTCCAGTCTGCGTTTTGTTCCATCCATCTCTCGTCTTCCATGACTTCATATGTTCCAAATTTCCTGTGAAGAGATTAAATTCGTATCTGTGTATGTAACAAACAATATTATCTCCATTAAATTCACCTATGGAAAGAGACGCACCCTATGAGGACGCGAGTTTTTGCACGCAAATAATCTTCCTCTTCTTCTTCCAACCAGAACTTCGCTATTATTAACTGATAGGTTGAACATGGAATTATCTGTTAGATTATTACTATTGCGACTTTATGGAGCATGGTGACAGACCAAGGAAGAAAAAACGCTTTACAAATTTATCAGTGCCACCATTTTGCTGGAAAATATGTTGAAAACTCACGAGGAGCAGCTGGAACAGACTTAGACTATGGCAGACCGTTTATAATAATGCGTTATGACATACTCTGTCAATGCAGACCAGATAGATAAGCATATAGGGCTTGTACCATAGCAGCTGTATAGGATGCGAGGTTTATTACTAGTGTGCACACATGTTGTGAAATTGTGTTATGTTTGGCTCAGTTAAATTGTGTAGTATATTTCGCCACTCGTTTTTGCTAGAGATGGCATAAAGGATGAAGTTGACAGATGCAACCAGAGATTATTACCGAAGGCTCGCGAAAAATGCGGGCTATCGTAGTAGATCTGCATACAAACTCCTTCAGCTAAACCGCTCTTACGGTATATTTAGGCCACGACACTCTGTAGTGGATCTGGGCTCCGCACCGGGAGGGTGGCTTCAGGTAGCAAAACAACAAGTTGGGGTTGAGAGCTTGGTAGTCGGGATAGATACCAAGCAGGTACAGCCATTGGAAGGCGTCTCGATTTTGCTGGGTAGCATCGAGGATGCTAAAATAGTAGATTCAGTTCTCAAATTGGTCGGGGGTAGAGCAGATATAGTTTTGTCAGATCTGTCTCCAAATGTAAGCGGTATATGGGACTTGGATCATAGTCGACAAATCTCCCTGACAAGGAGTGCCTTGGCTGCGGCTATAAAGATATTGAAAAGACGCGGCACCTCCGTCTTCAAAGTTTTCGAAGGAGAGTTACTTAATGGATTGAAGGAGGAATTGAAAAATCACTTTCACCGAGTTTTTGTTAATAAGCCCAAAGCAAGCAGACAAAGAAGTAGTGAGCAATATATAGTGTGTTTCGGCTTTGAACCTGATTTATATTTTGAAAGTAGGGGCGAAGACATTAAGGATTATACATAGACATCATACTTCTAGCATTGCCGAGACGATTCGGTAAGACCTTCATACCTCACTCGACTTGTCTTCACCGTACAGCAACTTTAGCTCTTCGAAGCTTAATTTGGCACCAGCCTCAAACTTCTTCTTTGCAGATTCCTTAACTTTGAACAGGGCATCGTCTCCAGGTCGATAACCATATTCCTGACGCTGCCTTTTCCTCCACTGGGCCATAGCATCAAGACGCGAATTTACTCTATCTAAAGTCGACAGGACATAGTCATATTCCTTAAGGCAGCCTTGGTGTTCAGCAGCTTGCTGTCGTTTAGACACAAATAGTTTGTCTATTTCATTGTGAGTATCAGCAATTTTGGTCTGTAGCCTATTGCCTTCGTTCTCAAGAATTTTTAGTATTTTTTTAATCTCCTCAGCTTGTGCGTTGAGATCTGTTAATTGCTCGTTCACTGCGCGTATGGCTTTTATTGCTTCAAGCTTCATTGATGCATCGTTCATTACAGATAAGGCTTCATTCTTTTGTCGTTCATTCTTGTACCGTTTTTCATCAACTAATTTCTGGCTTGACTCAAGAATCCTAACCAGATCAACTTCGTTGTCCGAGGGAAGCCGAGTTCCCATTATACTAACAAAATTTTTGGACTTAGAAATTTTTTCACTAATCGTAAGTAATTGAGAGTTGTTAGAATTCATTTCTGTCCGAATCTGGGCCAATCTTGTTGTCATGTTAACGACTTTATTTTTCTCTTGCTGGATATTCTCATTTATCAGACGAAATCGATTTTTCTCTATATCGATAATTTTGTCAGTCAAGTCCTTTATCTGATGAAGCTGAGTACGTTTCAAAGACACCAAGTCATCCCAGTTTAGTGATTCTAGATCGTGAACTGGATTTTGATCTACAGAGCTCAAACCGGGTCGCTTACCTTGCTACATATGGGAGGGAAGCCATGACATAAAAATATACTGGAAAAGCAATGTGCCAGTCTTATTCTTGTGTCCAGTTTCTCGTACATATCTTTTTTACAATGGTCGGAAACCAGGTAGAACGGGAATTGAATCTCGGATGACACCTCTTCGTCAATAAGTAGAATGAAGATTTCTCATAATGCGCACGATACAGTTAGATTTTGTCCCAGTAAGAAACCAAAATACAGCTATTCTTATATTCAAGCACGAGGATTTATGTCAAGTTGGCAACACAAGCTTATTGTGTGAAATGTAAAGCAAAACGAGATATGAAAGATGAAAAGCAGGTAACTATGAAAAACGGTCAAGGCGCTATCTCAGGAATATGCACCGTATGTGGTACAAAGATGTTCAAGATAGGGGGTGGCAAAAAAATTGCTAAGGCTAAAGCAGCTAGCAAGAAACCAACTACAAGAACCGCAAAAGTAAAAGCAAAATCGACTAGCAAGAGGAAGTAACAAAGACGCTTAGTGGGAGCTATTTGTTTGCATGTCAAGTAGGAGTAGGATGGAATGTTCGTCTACTCCAATTTTTATTTTTGTTATCCAACAACTGTGAATAACTAAACTGATTCATATTATATCTATAACACTAGTTATATCAATCAGAATGTTCCTTTCTCTTTTCATCCCATCATTAGGACCGATTGAAATAAATGTACCAAGGAAAGGCTATCACAATGGCAGGAATTTTGGTCGAGCACGACAGAAAAGCTGCTCAGTTATGATATAGAGAAATTAATCATATAATAAGGAACTCTTGTTCGGCTTCAATTAATTTATCCTTGTTACCACATAAATGTATTAATTCTGATAGTTTTTTTTGGGGGGTACCAGCCTTTATCGCTGCTCGTGCGATTTCGACGCCTTCTTTTAGATCCTTCGCAATTTTTCCGATCACCAGCGCGGCCGCTGCGTTCAACGCGGCTATGTCTTCTTTTTCGGGGCTAGCGAGACCATATATAACTTGGAGTGTATCTCTTATCGATTCTTGTCCAGAGTGTATTAACAGTTGTTCTGGCTTAGCAACTAATACATTTACATCCTTTGGATGAAATCGAAATCGTTTAATTTTTCTGTCAACTACCCAGATTATATCGTTTTCACAGGTGTTGGAAAGCTCATCGAAACCATCGTAAGAATGTACGACCATCAGTTCATCAAGCATAGAATTTTGCATTGCAACAGCAACCGTTTCGAGTAAAGCTGGCTCATAAACCCCTATAAGTTGACCGGAAAGATTTGTGCAGGGATTGCTTAATGGTCCTACAATATTAAAAGCAGTTCTTATGCCTATGGATTCTCTTGCAGACGCGACGTTGCGCATCGCCGGATGGAATTTTGCAGCATAAAGAAAACCAAAACCTATATTCTCGATCGCCTCACATATGATATCAGGAGAAGTATCCAAGTCCATTCCAATAAATTCTAAAAAATCTGCACTGCCACAGAATCCCGAGACAGATCTATTTCCGTGTTTTGCTACATTGCAGCCTGCTGCGCATGCTATGAGCGCAGCAGCGGTACTGATGTTGAATGATTTTTTCTTATCGCCCCCGGTCCCGCATGTATCAATCAATTCGCCGGTGATGTTTGGTGTAATCCTAATAGCATTCCTCTTGACAGCCTGAAGTATCGTCGTAATTTCCTTAGGCGATTCGCCCTTCATCCGAAGCGCGACCAAGAATGAGGCAATGGACGACTCCGAAGCGTCGCCTCCAAGAATCAGATTCATAGATTCGCGGATTTCGTCTTCAGATAGATTAATTCTAGACACTAGTTTCCGGACCATGGGGCGCAGATCGGTGAATATCTTTCCGTTCACTCATTTCTTCACCATTGAGATGAAATTGAAAAGAATTTTGGGTCCTTGTTCCGTTAAAACAGATTCGGGATGGAATTGTACCCCTTCTATCAAGTATTGTCTGTGTCTGATCGCCATAATTTCACCATCGTCAAGCGCCGTTGCTGTAACTTCCAGACAAGAGGGAATTTGCTTATCAGCCACCAAAGAATGGTAGCGAGTTGCCTTAAATGGGTTGCTTACCTGATCAAAAAGTCTTCCGGAGTTGTATTGAATAATACTTGTCTTTCCGTGTCTGACTTTTCTGGCATTGACTACTTTCCCGCCGAATGCGTGCACTATTCCTTGGTGTCCAAGGCAGACGCCCAGGATGGGTGTTTGTGGTCCAAGCTCAGCTATAATGTCCGTACATATGCCAAAGTATCTCCTGTCTGCGGGGTGACCTGGGCCAGGAGAAATGACTATTGCATCAGGATCCATAATTTTGATCGAATTAATGGTAAGCTTTTCATTTCGAATGACTGTCGGTTCGGTCTTTAGTTCGCCTAGTCGTTGCGCAATATTATATACGAAAGAATCATAATTATCTACAACAAGGACCCTCATTTTATAGAGACCTCAAATCGAAAGCGTACCTAGTCAAAACACAATTTTCGCTGTCGTACGTACTCCTGAAATTATATTTAAACCTAGTTCAAGTTGGGCGCTGCTAAAAAACAATCTTATGGTGTATTATCGATTTTGTGCAATACTGATCTATTGAGTAAAAAATACGATATGCATACATAAAAATATGCGTTTGCTATTGGCAGGAAATATATATAAAATGTCGAAAACCACATCCATTTGAAAAATTAGCTATTAGTGAAGTATATTGGTTAAAGTTTTTGTGAATGGGTATGGCAATATTGGGCGTCGTCTAGCTACGATGCTCTCTGCAGACAAAGAAATTCAATTCCTCGGCGTCGCGAAGTATACCGCCGACGAGAAGACAAGAGAGGCGCTAGACAGCAAATTCAATGTATATGTCCCCAAACATAATCTGAAACAATTCAGAGATAGTAACTATGAGATATCTGGTACTGTGGAAGAAGCTGTAGAGCAAAGCGACATAGTTGTAGATGCGGCTAAAGAAGGCGGGGGGTTCGAGAACAAAAAGAGACTATATGAGCCTATGAAAAAAGCAGCTATCTTTCAAGGGGGCGAAGATAGACACGGTGCCCACTCGGTAGCGGATATGATTCATAATTCAAGGGTAAATTACGCACAGGCCAGCGGTAAAATGTATGTTATCCAAGGTAGTTGTAATGTGTCAGGTATGGGGAGAATAATGCAGCCCCTGGCTGAAAAGTTTGGGGATGAAATTGAAAGGTACGACGTGACCATCGTCAGAAGATGGGCAGATCTTGAGGATTCGAAAGAGGTGAGAGATTCAATCGAATGGGATGAATCTCCTCATCATCAAGAAGATGTCAAAGACTTTATGCCAGCAGCAAACCTCTTCGTAGAGGCATACAAAGTCCCATCTAGGATGATGCATCTCCATCAAATGTTAATCCGATTCAAAACAAAAGCTCCTGCTAAAGATACTATTATCGATGCATTAAGCAAGGAATTTGGAGTCGCAATATTAAAATCCGCCAAGGGAACTGCCGATGTAAGAAAGAAGGCTTTAACCCTGGGTTTTCAACATGGTGATACAAACATGGTACATATCCATCAAGAAGCGTTAAGAGTTCAAAATGATGTTCTCAAGATTTTATACACAGACGACCAGACAGGTATGGTTATCCCTGAAAATCATTTGCTGCTTCAATCAATGGTCTTTGGACGTTCTAGAGAGCAGGCGATTAAGAAAACAGACACATTATTCCAAATAAGCAGAAGAACAAGGATACTGGAAGAAGAATTCAACTAGAATACTTGAATACGTATCTTTAGAAGGATGTGTATTAGATTTGGAAATGCTAATTTAGAACATCTCTATAATGTGTGATTAGGAGTTTCCATATTGCACTGCAACCTAGCAGGCGCATTTTGAATAGTGACTCTATCCTTGAATCTTCGTCTTCGCTCGAAGACTTAGCAAAGACCTTGAAAAATTCGGGTAGGCAGATGCGAGGGGTGAGTAAATGAATAGGAAATTTTCTTTCCTAATTGTGGCATTAATTCCGCTCTTACTGATACCATTAATGGCTCAAGCTATCACACACACATAAACTATTGAATCATTTGATAGATTTACAGAAGACCCGAATAGCGCTTAATCAGGATAATACTTCCATGATTGCGCAGCGTTTGAATACTGAGAATGTTTATCTTAATAACATCCTGGCAAATCTGTAAATTCTGGTATACGCAAACACAGCATCAATTGATGGAACTCTGGTTAAATGACGGGACTACGTGGATAATCGCTACTGCGCTGGTGGAGGAGGTCAAAAAACAATGAGAAGAGTCGTAATAGTCGTTATCGCCTTATTCATCGTAGTGGCAATATTTGCGATAATATCTGTCGCAGTGTCATATAATAATGTCCAAATTGCTAAACAAAACGTCAATAAAGCCAATCAGGAGGTTAAAGCAGCTTGTCTAGACAATAAAAACGCTATACTTAATGCTGGCAAATTTCAAGCATCTTCCGATCCGCAATTCATACAGGTGTTAAACTACTATAATTCCAAGTGCGGCGAATTAACGGGAAGGCTAAGATAGCGGGCTATTTGGACAATGTCTACTGCGCTAGTGGTCATGTCTCCCACGTTAAGCCAGTAGAGTTACAACTAGTCATAAGTAACTTAAAGAGTAAGGAGGCTGGATATCTATGTATGTATCTATATATGTATCTATATAAACATGCATACTATTGACAGCATTCTAGAGACATGAGAAACAATGATGAAAAATCAGAAGACCAAAAGTTTCAGGCACTATGGTATTAATCGCAACTGTTGGGATATTAGCCATTGGCTTAACAGCGACACCAATGCATCCGGCACAGGTTCAAGCTAGTGGTCCTTCTGCATGGGTGATGTGGCTGCTTCTGGCGTTATGACGGATCACGCAATGGTCGACCCTAATGGTAACCTATTACCAGGCGCTCAAATCAACAACGGATGCATTGAAACTGGACATTTTTAGTGTCATATGTTTGACAGACGTATCTGACTGTCACAAATGTGTACCCGGTAGAGGGCGTCCGCGTCTTTTTCGTGTTCGATATGTACCACATATTATTATCGCTTATATGGATAAAAATACGACTCCTGCTATAGTAGGTCCCATAGAGTATATCGCAATAAGAATAAGAGTATGTCATAACTCGCTTTCTTGATAATAACAATAGAACCTCTGTCCTCTCGACAAGCGAAGCCCGCTTTATTCTTGATATTGTTCCCGGACTTTTAGTACAATATGCTTTTGCCTGAAAGGTAGTTTACTGGGTATTAGACATTTAGACGATTTTGGTAATCCGATACTTAGACGACTGTACTGTAATAGTTATCACTCCGTTGTTACCATGTACGTTATCTTGTCAGATCTTAAGGCAAATAAAAATTTTCAGGGTTTGTATGGCATTGCGATTACTGTTACTATTGCAATCATACTAATCGTCGGTTCCTCTCTTCCATATGCCCTTAGCAGATCATCTTCTCATCCTAAAAACAAGTCATCCGTACTTGTATCATCGAGCAGTGGCGGTACCGGTAATAGTGGTAGCGGCGTATCAAAGTTGAATGGAATTCGCAACCAATCTTCTAGTCCTCTTTATTTAGCGCCGTCACCTCCTGGCTCCTCTTCAGGGGTTAATAGTAGCGGAGGTGTGGCTAGTAACAATCAGCTTGTAATGATAGGCTTTGATGACTCGTACAAGAGTCAAATCCTATACGCCAAGCCAATACTAGATAAATATGGTTTTAAGGCTTTCTTTGAAGTTTGTACTTGGATAGGAAAAACAAAAGACAGACAGACTTGGCAAGACATAGCAGCATTACAACATGATGGTATGGATATAGAATCACATACTATGACTCATGCTCATCTACCTACGCTCTTGTCGTCACCAAGGCAGCTAAACTATGAAATTGGGGGATCAAAACAATGTCTCGCTAATCACGGCGTTAATGCAACAATCTTTGGATATCCGCTAAACTTGGGAGCTGACAAACCATCAATAGTTAATGTGGTGGCTAAATATTATAATCTAGCAAGATGAGGTAGTGCACCATTGATGTTTTTAAACTGTAGCGGCTACGTGAAACAAGCGCAGTCCGATTGCAGTACATATTCAGCCAACGGCAAGCTCACTTATGCAAATCGATTTGATATCAGAAGTGATAGCTTTAGACATGTAGACAGTAAGCACAATTATAGCCCTTCTCAGGAGTATACGCAATTCATTCAACGGATGAATAGTCAAATTCCATACAATACAAACGGAAAGCTAAATGCAATTCCTATAATTACATACCACAATCTTACAAACAACATGAAGGATTATAACAAGATGGCTTCCACCATAACTGTGGATTTATTTGCTCAGCAAATGAAATATCTACATGATAATGGATTTAGGGTATTATTATTAAATCAACTTGGATATGACCCAAACAATAACGTTTTTGATATAAAGAATGTTCCATGGTCTACTTATGGAACTACAACTAACGCAGCTACTTTGGTCAGAGCTCCGCCTTCCTCTCCCTCTAATATTAAGTAGGATTCCACCTGTAATCTGTTCGTCGGAAGAACGGTTGAGATAGTCATTCCATACAGTACCACTTTTCTTCTTCCATTTTTGATCCTTTTGTCCACAGCCGGATTGGTATTAGCTGTGCTTCTGCTGCTCTAATATTGGGTTTGACGTGCGGTCATTTTCACAGACGTTGACTTTACAGAAATTCTTAGTGCGTTACCAAGAGACAAACTAGATATCATTGACTATCACCACATTAAGAGATTATCTAAAATAGCTCTTTGAATCAGAGTCTAAGACTCACGACTCGCATACTTCTTTCTGGCTCGCCAGCATCAGCAAAGACACTCTGACTGAGAAAACAAATACTCGTATATTAAGAGAAATTAAAGATGCACCAGAATAGAGCAACTAGAGTCACAGCTTGCGAACAAAAATCATCTAACAGATGCTATAACGCGAAAGTTAGAGATCATATCGGCCTAGGCTATTCAATGAGTGTAACTTTAGCCTTTGAACACAAAGGAAATGCGGTTTCATCAAATAGCCACGGACTACTGTACCTTAAAGAGTTTAGATGGAGATGGACGCTTGTGAACCACACAATAATCGAGCAACTAGTCTTTCTTTGAGCCAACCCTACACCAAAATCGTTAAAATTAAATCCTAAAATAAATTGGATTGAGAACTCTACTTGCTAGTTATAAATGATAAAAGAGATCTGTCATACTAAAAGTATTATTCGCTTTAGTGGTGAATCCCACTAAAAAGCACTGATATCGTAGCGGGCTCGGAGGGATTTGAACCCTCGACCTGACGCTTAGGAGGCGTCCGCGCTATCCATTGTACGCCCGTTCTCACGTTTACCGAATCGAACGGCCTGCGCTACGAGCCCCATTTTTTCAACTTCCGGCCTACAATTTAAATATTGACAACACTTCTGCCAGTTCGTCACGGAGACTGACGTAACTTGGTGGAACTAGTCTTTAGGTCCTTGTTAAATGTTATTTGAGCCCGTATTTCCAATTATTTTTTCCATATCATTGATAAATCCAAGTAACAGGCGTTCAAGTATATGTAGAGTTTCGTCACCCTTTGACCGGCTCGCATGCCGTGGAGCACCTGTAGCCCCAGTCTTAGTTAGCTCGCTGAATCTCCAATATATCCTTACATTCGGTGGTAGCTTAGGAATCATTTTCTTGGGCGCGTACTTCATGTCTACCAGATCGGGCCGGACTGATAACATAACCGAAGTCTCAGCCTCTCCGCCGTGACCGAGTCCCATCCATTCGCCAAATAGATTTTTGGTTTTCCCCACAAGGGTCCACCATGCCTCAAGGCAGGCTATCACTACGTTAGGATATCTATCTTTAAGAGACCTGGCAGACAATTCTATAGGTGCGATATTGCCGTCGTGTCCATTTATTATGAGTATTCTGTTAATGCCGTTTTTGATAAGACTTGAACATATGTCTTCAATCGCCATAATCATGGTATTTGGCTCCAACGTTATCGTCATCTGAAAGTCGCTGTGATGTGAGCTAACTCCGTAGGGAAAAGCGGGCAGCACCAACACATTCCCTACTCGGGCGGCAACACGTTTCGCCAATTCCATAGGAACAAAGAAGTCAGAGCCAAAGGGCATGTGGTCACCATGATTCTCGCATGCACCAAAAACGAGGATAGCTACTGTCTTACTATTTAGATTTTTTCTTAATTGGATTGCGTTCATCTCTTCTAGTATACGAGGGAATCCATTGATCACTTCGAATCTTGTTTACTACGGAAGATACTAGTTTAAATTTCTTGAGCGTTGTCCACACAAAACGAAGGTTATGGGTGTAGAGTTTTTCCGCCCCTGTAAGAATTGCAAGTATTCCCTCAGGCGAGAGATTGCTGTTCTGCGCAGACAGGTACTATCCCGGCAAGTGTTAATCGAGCAATGGGAGCGGATTCTAGCGGGACTCTATTCGAGCACTCTTAAGGTTTGTTTTCCTGATCTTATTGAGCCATTTTGTTGGGTATTTTATTAAATTGTCTATTTGCATAAAGTAGTGCTGTGAACAGCAAGAATTGGAACTTAGATAGAATTAATTACAAAAATGCAAGAATAACACCAAGTGGCGAAATCCCCTGCTTTAAGGAATTCTCGTCTCGCGAAAACTACCTAACTTGATCTTTTTGCAAATGTTATTGGCTGTAACCAATATGCAATATATCAAGATGCAAAAACGCTCTAAATTGAAAACCTCTCTATCTTTCCTGTTTCAATTATTCGTAACACCCGTTTTTTTATTTCATCCAAGTTCATCTCGAAGTACAATCCCTTAGCTTGTGATAGCTTCTCCATCGCCCTGCTCAGTATGGCAATGCAAATGCTATATTCATCTTTTTCGTCATGAACGAATGCAGCAGCAACCAAAATGATTCCATTCAGCAGGTCCCTTTCCTCATGATGAGCGTTTTTCCAGACAGATTCAAGAGCTTCGTGAGCCCCCCAGTACTTTTCATCGTTGAATAAATCCCTTGCTCTGAGGATTGCTTCGTGCTTTCCCATTCGTTTTTCGACTAACTGTTCATATTCAGATATTGGCGAAATTGTGGCAAATCTTAGGAGAACTTCTTCCATACTGACGTTTTCAGGAACGCTTGTATCAAACTCGACATGTCTGCTTGCAACACGAGTATCTCGTACAATGACTCCGATATCGGAAACTAGGCTCCGAGCTTTCTTGAGTAGCCAATTGGCCTCTCTAGAGATATATTTCGGATTTTCTAAATGAATAATATACCTTCGCATGATGCACAAAAGTCCTTTAGACCAAGCACTCACCTACACACCTATAACAGATATCCCAAGAAAAAAAGAATGCTGCACCATAACCATTTATTGAGTGGTTGTGAACACATAAGCAGTATCAATCTTCTCGTCGTTAGTCCAACAAGTAGGTAAAGTAATACATTTTTTTATCTTGAGGTCATACATTTCGATAATTTTACCCCATCCCCATCCGGTCCTATCCCTTGAATATTCCTTCATTATGTGGCTTCCCATAAAATTAAACCCGGAACATTCTCTTAGCTCAGATATTGCCATGACACGAGGAATCGCAGAGCTTGCAAGCATTTCACCCCATTCCGGCAATCCCGAAATAAAGAACATAGGTCTTGAAAGATGAAGCGAATCAAATGCAAATTGCGTTGCATCGCCTTGATGTATCTCGTATTCAACATCGGTTAAGGCAGAAATTTCTTGCTGGAGGAGTGTAAGTTTGCTATCAATTTCTATCCCGACCGACCTCAGCCCCAATAACTTGCCACAGTATGCAATTCTACCGTCACCAGACCCAATATCAACAATATCTTTGAAGCCTAATAATTTGGCTCCTAATGCTAAAGCGTAGGCAGATAGCATCCACGTGGGATAAAAGGGCTGGTAATTAGCATCATATTTTTTCGTACCCAACCAGTAATCGTTGATATCACCGAGGTAAGCTCTACACGGTATATCAAATACATGTATATTCTCGGAGTCAACATAGATGGGGTTGCAGTTCACAAAATCGTTTATACGCGATAACGTTTGTTCAGCTATCGGTATTAATGTAGAATACGACAACGGTATTACCTCTCTGACAATGCTTCGGGTAGCGTGATTTTTGATAAATTCATTTTTCAATTTTACAATACCGTGTGCGACTGAATAGCTCATTTCCGAAACTTCACCTATTCAATAAACGGATTCAGCACTAGGTCTCAATCCTCTTTTGAAACTTGTACGTCCACACGTTTTACAACGGTAGAGCCTCTTACGCTTGTATGTATAGACTACCTCCTCTTCCTCAATAATATCATGTATCGTCCTCATCATACATCTATCACAGAAACGCTTTTCCGGAGTTGTCAAAAGCTAGCTACATGTCCACCTGATAGTATTTATGAATCTAATCGGGCTGGTCTTAGCGATATTCTTCGCATATCCCGAAACGGGCGAGAGCAGCTATTACTGGATAGAGAAATGTCGTAGAGAATTTCCTTGTCTTCAGGTTTATGGTTTGTTATTCAGTATAGTATACAAGAACTTAGTCTACTTGTAGATGTAGTTTCTGTGCTAGCAATTTCGGGACTTCGGCAGGTCGTTTCGCAACTGGCACACCTGCCTCTTCAAATTTCATAAATTTAGATTCTGCTGAACCATAGTTTCCATAGACGATCGCACCAGCGTGTCCCATTCTCTTTTCTTTTGGTGCAGATCTCCCCGCAATATATGCTATAACAGCTTTGGGGAATCTTGTTTCGATCAAATAATCTGCAAGAAGTTCTTCAGCATCACCGCCGATTTCGCCTACGACTACCACCGATCGAACATCATCTTTATTCCTAATCATTCTAAAAGCTTCGATTAGATTTGTTCCGTTTATGGGATCGCCACCTATTCCAAAACATAACCTCTGTCCG